>DAOVTF010000009.1 GCA_030633225.1 Flavobacteriaceae bacterium | reverse complement strand
ACTAATTTGTCAGGTAAACAAAGAGTAAATGTTCAATTTGAAGTTGATAAATATGGTGATATAATAAATATTAAAGCAAGAGCATCACACAAAAGAATAGAAAAAGAAGCTATAAAGGTAATTAAAAAATTACCAAAAATGGAACCGGGTAAGCAAAGAAACAGACCTGTTGGTGTGAAATATAATCTACCAATTACATTATACATAGATTAGTTTTAATTGTAAAACCGTTTAAAAAACAGGAGTTAAGATTATTTTTAACACTCCTGTTTTTAACTCTTCACTTATCCCTTTACTTTATCCTTTTTTTGTAAATTTGAAATTCATAATTATATTAAATGATTTCAATATTAAATAACATACCAACTTATGATACAGTTGGTGTGAATGAAAGAGTTTCTCGCTATTGCACAAGAAGCATTAAAAAATCATCAAAAACTGAAGGCTTAAAACTTGCTCTTAGTATGATTGACTTAACCACACTTGAAGGGAAAGATACCAAAGGAAAAGTGCAACAATTATGTTATAAAGCAATGCATCCGCATGATACATTAACAAATATACCTACTGTCGCAGCCATTTGTGTTTACCCAACTTATGTTGGAGTTGCAAAAAAAGCCTTGCAAGGCAGTAAAATTCAAGTAGCTTCTGTGGCAACTGCTTTCCCAAGTGGTCAATCTAATATTCAGGCAAAATTAAGCGATACTAAGTTTGCTGTGGATCAAGGTGCTGATGAAATTGATATGGTTATTTCTCGTGGTGAATTTCTATCTGGAAATTATCAATTTGTTTTTGATGAAATTGCTACAATAAAAGAAGCTTGTGGAAAATCTCACTTAAAAGTAATTTTAGAAACTGGCGAATTAGATACTTTAGATAATGTTAGAAAAGCAAGTGAAATTGCTATGCACGCCGGGGCTGACTTTATAAAAACATCTACTGGTAAAATTCAACCTGCGGCTACATTACCTGTAACTTATGTGATGTTTGATGCAATTAAAGATTATTATTTAAAAACCGGTAAAATGATTGGAATGAAACCCGCTGGTGGGATTTCAACATCAAAAATTGCCCTGCAATATTTGGTAATGCTTAATGAAATGTTAGGCGAAAAATGGATGAATAAAAATTACTTTAGATTTGGAGCAAGTAGTTTGGCAAATGATATTTTAATGCAATTGGTCAAAGCCGAAACAGGTATCTATCAATCACATAATTATTTTTCAAAAGATTAATCATGAAAAAAAACATAGATAAAAATATATTTAAAGCTTCTTGGTCTTATGATAAAGCACCCGAAAGTACAGATCATGTTCAAATTAAAAAACAATATGATTTATACATAGATGGTAAATTTACCAAGCCAATAAAAGGGAAATACTTTGCTACTAACAGCCCTTCTGATAATAAAGAAATTGCTAAAGTTGCAGAAGCAACTCAAGAAGATGTTGATAAAGCAGTTAAGGCAGCAAAAAATGCATTTAAAAGTTGGTCGGAATTATCGGGTAAAGACCGAGGAAAATACATTTTTAGAATAGCAAGATTAATTCAAGAACGCGCTAGAGAATTTGCGGTTATTGAAAGTTTAGATGGTGGAAAACCAATTAGAGAATCAAGAGATATTGATATTCCTTTGGCTGCAAATCACTTCTTTTATTATGCAGGATGGGCAGATAAATTAGAATATGCTTTTCCGAATAGAAAACCAAAACCTGTTGGAGTTACGGGACAAATAATTCCTTGGAATTTTCCATTGTTAATGGCAGCTTGGAAACTCGCTCCTGCTTTAGCAACTGGTAATACAATTGTTTTAAAACCGGCGGAAACCACACCCTTAACAGCATTAAAATTAGCCGAAATCATCCACGAAAGTGGTATACCAAAGGGAGTTGTAAATATAATTACAGGTGCTGGAGAAACTGGCGCTGCAATTGTTAACCACCCTAATGTTGATAAAATTGCCTTTACAGGATCAACCGGTGTTGGAAAATATATACAAAAAGCAACCGCTGGTACAAACAAAAAGCTAACCCTAGAGTTAGGTGGAAAAGGTGCCAATATTATTTTTGAAGATGCTGCAATTGATCAAGCTGTTGAAGGAATTATTAATGCTATATTTTTTAATCAAGGTCATGTTTGTTGTGCAGGGTCAAGACTTTTTATTCAAGAATCGGTTGCAGAATTGGTAATTGAAAAATTAAAGCGACGAATGGAAACTTTAATCGTTGGTAACCCTTTGGACAAAAATACAGATGTTGGAGCAATCAACTCGAAAAAACAACTAAAAACCATTGAAAATTATATCAAAATTGGTTTGAATGAAGGAGGTGAAATATACCAGTCTAAATGTAATTTACCAAAAAATGGTAATTGGTGTGCACCTACTCTATTTATTAATGTTTCGCAATCGCACCGCATTGTGCAGGAAGAAATATTCGGACCGGTTTTAGCAATACAAACTTTTAGAACCATTGATGAAGTTATTGAAAAAGCAAACAATACACCTTATGGATTATCGGCTGGGGTTTGGACAGAAAAAGGATCAAAAATATTTCATATGACTCAAAAATTAAATGCTGGTGTTGTTTGGGCTAATACCTTTAATAAATTCGATGCTACTTCTCCTTTTGGTGGTTATAAAGAAAGTGGGTTTGGTAGAGAAGGTGGTTTACATGGGTTAAAACCATATGTGAAATTTGAATAAGTAAAGTCAAAAAATAATAGCCATCGGATGGCTAATAAAAGGTTTGAGAAAAGTCATCCGATTTCTCATTAAAAAAATGATAAAAAATGTCTAGATTGAACATTAACAAAACATACAAATTATATATTGGAGGTAAATTTCCCAGAACAGAATCAGGTAGATATTATGCCATCAATAATAAAAAAGGAGATCTAATTGCAAATATGTGTTTAGCATCTCGTAAAGATTTTAGAAATGCTGTAGTTATTGCCAGAAAAGCACAAGGTTCTTGGGCAAGTACATCAGCATTAAATAAAGGGCAAATTCTTTACCGCATTGCAGAAATGCTTGAAGGTAGAAAAGAACAGTTTATTGCCGAATTAATTTTACAAGGAGAAACAAAAAGTAATGCTCAAAAAGAAGTCGAAGCTTCCATTGACAGATTGGTTTATTATGCTGGTTGGAGCGATAAATACCTACAATTATTTAGTGCAGTAAATCCGGTTTCTAGTCCTCACTTTAATTTCTCTAGTGTTGAACCTGTTGGTGTAGTTTCCATAATTGCTCCCGAAGAACAAAGTTTACTTGGATTAGTTTCTCAAATTGCAGCAGCTATTGTTGGTGGTAATACTGTAATTGTTTTAGCAAGTGAAAACAAACCTTTAACCTCTATTTCTTTTGCTGAAGTATTAAACACATCTGATGTTCCTGGTGGTGTAGTAAATATACTTACTGGAAAAAGAAAAGAATTAATAGAACATATGGCTTCTCATATGGATGTTAATACAATTATATATTGTGGGAAAGCTCAAAATGATATGCAAATCATTAATGAATTGGCAAGTAACAATGTAAAAAGAACTGTTTTTTACAAAAAAACAGATTGGTCTACAGATAATAGCCAAAGCCCATATTTTATTGAAAAATTGCAAGAAGTTAAAACAACTTGGCATCCAACGAAAGTTTAAGACCTTATAATTTTAAAATTATTCCAACGAAGAATATAATGAATAAATCAAACTATTTCGCACACGAAACAGCTGTAATTGACGAAAATTGTCAAATAGCCGAGGGGACAAAAATTTGGCATTTTAGTCATATCATGTCTAACTGTATTATTGGTAAAAATTGTAATATCGGTCAAAATGTAGTTGTTTCTCCTCAAGTTATATTAGGAAATAATGTTAAGGTGCAAAACAATGTTTCTATTTATACTGGAGTTATTTGCGAAGATGATGTTTTTTTAGGTCCTTCAATGGTTTTTACCAATGTAATTAACCCAAGAAGTGCTGTAAATCGCAAAAATGAGTATATGAAAACCACTGTGAAAAATGGAGCAAGCATCGGTGCAAATGCAACCATAGTCTGCGGTAATGACATTGGTGAATTTTCTTTTATTGGTGCCGGAGCTGTTGTAGTAAAAGAAATTAAACCTTATGCTTTGGTAGTTGGTAACCCATCAAAACAAATTGGTTGGATTAGTGAATTTGGACACCGTTTAAATTTTGATTCTAAAGGATTTGCCATCTGTCCAGAAAGCAATGAGAAATATCAATTAAAAAATGACTTTGTAAATAAAATAAATTAGATATTTGCCGTTATTAATCTAACTAATAAATCATATTTTTGAAATTCAATTAATGAAAAACTTACTACTACTTTTCTTATTTATATCTTTTGTTTCTTATGCACAAGTTGAAAAACCACCAGTTTATATTGGTTGTGAAAATGAAAATATTCAAAATATAGAATCTTGTTTTAATAATAAGTTAAAATCAGATATTATTAAAGAATTTAATGTCCCTGAAATTGTTAGTCGAGAAAATTATCAAGGACAATTAAAAATTGTTTTTCTAGTAACTAAAACAGGTGATTTTGAATTGTTATATATCAACGCTATGTATCCTGAGTTAGAAGACGAGGTAAAACGAGTTTTTCAAAAATTACCAACTATACAACCTGCAACCTACAACGGTCGTGCAATAGACACAAGATATGTAGTGCCAATTTCTATTCCATTAGAATCAAATACGTTTGATACTTCACCTCAATATATACCTATAGCAACTGTAAGTCCAAAAATTGAAGAACCAAAACCAGTTATTATTGAAGATCAAGTTCAAGATTCTGTGTTTACCAATAATTCTCTTTTTCCTGAATTTAATAGTGAGCTAAATATCCCTTTTACACATCAAGAGTACGATGAATTAGAATATCACCTAAATATTGGAGGAAATACTCATACTGCTTCAAAACCATATTTATATAATGAAGTAAGACCTTATATTGACCTTGAAGAGAAGAGAAGCTTTATACTGAAAGATAAAAATACATGGGCAGGAAGAAAATTGTTTAATGAACATTTATTTTTGGTGAGAGGAAAAAATTACTGGTTTACTGCGAATCTTGTCTGGGATCTTCAAATTGGGAAAGACAACTCAGAAAGTGTAGATTATACCTATAATAATGGTAGAGGTTTTCAAATACTAGGAGCATTAGGCAAAAAGTTTAGTTTTTCAACTTCCTTTTACGAAAGTCAGGGACGATTTGCTGAGTACTTTAACAAAGAAGCACGCAGGTTAAATCCAATAATTGCTGCAAGTGCTGCTGTTCCTGGTAGAGGAAAAGCAAAAGGTTTTAAAGAAGGTGGTTTTGATTACCCGGTTGCAGAAGCTTATTTGAGTTATACGCCAAATGAGTTTTTTAATATTCAATTTGGTAATGGTAAAAACTTTATTGGTGATGGTTATCGTTCATTTTTCTTATCAGATGTTGCTTCCCCGTATCCTTTCTTAAAAATAAGCACTCAATTCTGGAAAATTAAGTATACCAATCTATGGATGTGGATGGATGACATAAGAGTTGTTTCTTCTGATGATGGAACTAATCTTAGAAAATTTGTTGCTATGCACCATTTAAGCTGGAATGTAACCAAGAAATTTAATGTTGGTTTATTTGAAGCAGTAATTACCAATGAAAATAGCTATAATGGATTTGATGTATCATTTTTTAATCCAATAATTTTTTACCGGGCAGTTGAATTTTCAAATGGTGGAGACCATAGTGGTAATGTACAAATAGGTTTAAATACAAAATACCGATTAAATGATAATATTTCTTTTTACAACCAATTTTTAATTGATGAAATGACGGTTGATAAAGTTTTTGATGGTGATGGATATTGGGGAAATAAATTTGCAATTCAAGTTGGAGCTAAGTACTTTAACGCTTTTAAAGTGGAGAATTTAATGTTACAGGGTGAATTTAACTGGGCTAGACCATATACTTTCTCACACGGTACTGTTGAATTAAATTCAGGTCATTATAACCAACCTATTTCACATTTATGGGGCGCTAATTTTTGGGAAGCCATAGCTTTAGCACGATATTCAAAAAACAGATGGTTTGGTAACGCAAAAGTTATTTTTGGTGAAAAAGGGTTTGATTTTGATAGTTCTAATGTTAGCTATGGTGGTGATATATATATATCTTATGATAATCGTTTATCTGATACTGGAAATGAGGTAGGTCAAGGAAATACAACAAATATATTTATTGGTGACATACAAGCTGGTTATATATTGAATCCTTCTACAAACCTTCAAGTCTTTGGCGGATTTACTTACCGTAGTTTTACTCCAAATCAAAGCGGAAATATTGCTACAGATGATAATACAACTTGGTTTACTTTTGGTGTAAGATCTAGCTTATTTAATTGGTATTTTGATTTTTAATAAAAGTTTTTAAGTAGTGATTTTCTAGAAATAAAAACCTAAGCCACCTTTGATTGCAAAATTGGTTGCATTTGGAACATCTCTATAACTACCTCTGTATTCAAAATCAATTCTAAATAGTTTAAAAATATTTCCAATTCCAAAGTGGTATTCCCAATATATGGTTTCAGGGGCTATATATTCTTGAATGGTAGCATTAGGCGCAATTCTATCTTGATTTTCTTGTGAAATACTACCAACAACTCCTCTAATTCCAATTATTTCTCTCCATTGTAATTTTCTCATTAAAGGGATTTTAGAAAACAATCTACCATTAAAATTATGTTCTAAATGTAGAGAAACATATTCATCCGTAACAAACTCATAATAATCTAATAAATCAAATATTTTTCTGGAAGTAAAATAGGTCTGATTCCCAGGAACTACGTTTAATAAGGATAAGGGTACTGAATTAATCGTTTTTCCAATTTCAAAAGTAGAAGTTAACCTACCAAATACGCCTATTTGTATAGGTTGCTGGTAATAGAATTGCAATTTATGATAATCAAAATCACTATCAACAAAACCTTTAATTCCTTTTGTATAACTAAAAAATAAAGTAGGAAATCTTCCATTATTACTCACTCCTTGATCCACACCAAATCCCCAAGGTTTACGCTTTGGAGTGTATTGTACCGCAAAATTCAAATCTATTTGATTGATATTTGATTGAATAACATTATCATCGTCATAAAATTCAACATTAAACAAATCTGGTGCAGCTGATTTTATCGTTTTATAAGTTGAACTTATCCTGAAATTCAAATTTTTAACCGGCTCTAAGGTCGCTTTTATATTGGTCAAATTGATATTTGACAATTTAGTATTATCTCCTCTTGTAAAAATGGAGGTAGTTGCAAAGCTCCTATCCAAAACATCATTTGCGGTAGTCAAACTTACAGCTAATTGTTCAATATCTCTTCTATTACCAATAGATAGAATTAATCGTTTATTTTGATCGACAAGCCATTTACCTTCAATTCCATATTTGAATTTTTTATCATCAAATCCATAAGCCAAAAAGCCTTTCAAACGCCATTTATCTGATTTCGAAAAATATGTTCTACCTCCTAATCTTAATCTTAATCCTTCCAAATCATTATAACCAACGGTAGAATAAATAGGTCCAAAATCAAAACCATTAGCAATATTCCAATACCCAGTAGTTAAGATATCGGCAACATCTGTAAATTCTTTAAATCGTTTAACATTCTGCAAAGTATCTAACATTTTATATATTCCTACCTCATCTTTACTCAGTTTTTCTTGCCTATTTTGAGACCAATAATCATTTGTTTTATTATAAATTTCTTCATCTTCAGCAACCCGCTCCTTATAAAAATCATCAGGTCTATTTACGTTAAATATATGATTATCATAAAGTGATGTTCGTTTACCATAAACACCTTTGGACTTATCTTTTCTGTTATGTGAGAAGTCACTCATAAAATAATCACGCTTTAATAAGAATACCGAGTCATTGATCACTTTAAACTCTTGCTCAATATAAATCTCTTTTACCCAGTTAATATTTGCACTTTTTGTAGCATGCATTTGTATTTCTTTAATAGCAAACGTTGTATCATTAACCCAAAAATCTCCTTTAAAAGTCAATTCGTTTTTCCTTCTAGGATAAAACAAGATATTATAGCACCATTTATTATCAATAAAACTACTATCTGTCAAAACATAATTATATATATCAGGACCTAATTTTGAAAGTGGGCTAGCAAAACTTTTATCAAAAAATTTTAAATAATTATCGTAAATATCATAGTCAACATAAAGTTGCTTAACAAATGCTATTAATCCTTGATTTTCTGAAAATCCTGAGTTTTTATTAGCTAGAATTTGTTCATTCCTCTTTTTAGGAACAATGTTTTTACCATATATTTTATAAACAGATTCATTGATGAAAATTGGCAAATACGCTTTTCCTGTAATTGCTGAAGTATCTACATGATCAAAAACCAATTCCATACCATTAAAAATCTTGTTGTTTTTCAATTTTTCATCAATATTGTTTAAGTCAAACTCTATCTTTTCATACTTATCATATTCGTACTTATCATACAAGTAAACTCCATTTAAACGCTTTTTACTCCAAATTTTCTTGAGAATTGCTATAGCAGGGTTTCCCTTTTTCTTTATTCTTCCTGAATAAAGAGTTACCTCATTTAGTTGATCTCTTGCTTCTTGAAGAATAATTTTTAAATCAAAGTTCTGGCTTTCTAAAGGAATTGTTTTTGTTTCAAAACCTACAAAGGAAATTTCAAGTTCATTATAATATGTTTCTGATTGTAAATAAAATTTCCCATTTTCATCTGATATAGTACCTTTTGTAGATCCCTTGAAAATTACATTAGAAAAAGAAACAGGATTGTTTTGTTCATCAACAATATATCCACTTACCTTAACTTGAGAAAACAAATTAGGAATGAATAAAACAATTAGAATAAACAAAAAATATTTTTTAATCATCTATCTATAACAAAAAATCCTTTCGCAATAATGAAAGGAAAATTATGAATTGCAAATTTAAAACTTTTGCTTTAAATGAGCTTTTTTATTTTCAAAATAAAAAAATCTAACTATAAACTTTTTATATATTTTTTAGGAGTAGCTCCATATTTTTTCTTAAAGGCCACAATGAAGTGACTAGGAGTACTATAACCAACTTCAAAACTTGTTTCCGTAACATTGTATTTTTTTGAAGCTAATAACTTTCTGGCATATTCCATCTTATAATTAATCAAATAAGTAAAAACTGTTTCGCCATAAATTTGCTTAAATCCATCCTTTAAATTTTGTAATGATAGGTTCGATGAATTTGCCAATTCAGCTAATGTTGGTGGTTCAGCCATTCTTTCAATTAATATATTTTTTGCTTTCTGTATTTTTTCAACATTGGCTTCATCTTCCAAAAACGGACAGGCTTGAATACCATTATTATCTGATTTATGAAAATATAAACTAATAAGCTCATAAATTTTTCCTTTTGTATATAATTTTTCTAAAGATGAATGTAATCTAAAATGAAATAATTGATTTAAAACCATAACTTCATTAGCATTTAGTTCTTTGTCACTATAGTATTTTTTATTTTTATTTTCATCATTTAAAAAATGAATCAATCCAGCTTCTTGAGAAAAAAAAGTATGAAATTTTTCAATACTAAATAATAGTGTTATTAACATAGTATCAGGTGCCAATTCTAAATGAATTGGTAAATCTTGTATGGGATTATATAATAAAAAGGATTTATTTTCAGGAATATCTAAGGCGTAATTCCCTTTATTAAAAAATAGTTTTGCAGAATTTTGTATACAAAAATGTAGTTGCAAAAAAGATTTATTCACTTCTTTAAAAACCTCTTTCCTAATATTATCCTTATTATAAACTTTCAATAAGTAAAACCCATCTTCAATAAATACCTCTTCGTAAATACTTTTATCGTTATTTTCAATCATCATTTAATCATATCTATTAATCTGTATCTTCTTTTAATTAGCACACACTTAGGTTTATAAAGTCAAATATAACTATTTAAAATGGTTATAAATAAAAATTTTATCGTTATTTTTTAAACTAAAAGAGGTCTTCAAAAAAATGAAGACCTCTTTTTTAAGTATTTATAAATTGAATATTACTCTTTATACATAACCTTTTTAACAGCCTTAATAATATCATTTGTATTAGGCATCCATTCTTCTAATAATACAGGAGAAAATGGAGCAGGTGTATCAGCAGTTGTTATTCTTTGAATTGGTGCATCTAAATAATCAAATACATTCTCTTGGACTTGATAAGTAATTTCAGAAGCAACACTAGCAAATGGCCATGCTTCTTCTACAATCACTAATCTATTTGTTTTTTTAACAGAATTAAAAATAGATTCATGATCCATTGGACGAACAGTTCGCAAATCAACTATTTCTACATTAATTCCTTCTTTTTCTAAAATATCGGCAGCTTTAAAAACTTCCTTAATAATTTTACCAAAAGTAACTATGGTAATATCTGTTCCTTCTCTTTTTACATCAGCAACACCAATTGGCAAAATATATTCACCATCAGGAACTTCTCCTTTATCACCATACATTTGTTCTGATTCCATAAAAATTACTGGATCATCATCACGAATAGCTGCTTTTAATAAACCTTTAGCATCATAAGGATTTGACGGAACAATAACCTTTAAACCCGGTGTATTTGCATACCAGTTCTCAAAAGATTGTGAATGCGTTGCACCTAACTGCCCTGCCGAACCTGTTGGCCCTCTAAAAACAATTGGACAATTAAACTGACCACCAGACATTTGTCTGATTTTTGCCGCATTATTTATAATCTGGTCAATTCCAACCAATGAAAAATTAAATGTCATATATTCTACAATTGGTCTATTCCCTCCCATCGCAGATCCAACCGCAATTCCAGAAAAACCCAATTCAGCAATTGGAGTATCAATAACTCTTTTAGCTCCAAATTCATCCAACATCCCTTTTGATGCTTTATAAGCACCGTTGTATTCTGCAACTTCCTCACCCATAAGGTAAACAGTTTCATCTCTACGCATTTCTTCACTCATCGCTTCAGCTATGGCTTCTCTAAACTGTATAACTTTCATAAATTAAATTTTAAGGTGCTGCAAAAATAACTATTTTCATTGAATATAATTTAAGGCTGTTCCAATATTTTACTTGCCAAATTCAATTAATCATTAGGCAACCTCTTTTATTAAAAGTATAATTAAAATATTTTACTATGCATGCATAGTATATTGATTATATTCCTTATCTTCGTACTTTCAAAATTTGATTAACTATAATATAGTATATAAGATGAAAATATTAGTTTGTATAAGTCACGTTCCAGACACAACATCAAAAATTAATTTTACTGAAAACGATACAAAATTTGACACAAGCGGAGTACAATTTGTAATTAATCCTTATGACGAATTTATGTTAACTCGTGCCATGTGGTTTAAAGAAAAACAAGGTGCTTCTGTCACTGTTGTAAATGTTGGTAATGCCACTACAGAGCCTACTTTGCGTAAAGCATTAGCAATTGGTGCCGACAATGCTATTAGAGTAAATGCTGAAGCTACTGATGGTTACTACGTTGCTAAACAATTGGCCGAAGTTATTAAAAATGGAGGATATGATTTGATCATGGCTGGAAAAGAATCTATTGATTATAATGGAGGTATGGTTCCAGGAATGACAGCAGCAATTTTAGATTATAATTTTGTGAACGCATGCATTGGAATTGAAATTGATGGAAATAATGCTACAATTTCTAAAGAAATTGATGGTGGAAAAGAAATACTAACCGCAAATTTACCATTAATCATTGCTGGTCAAAAAGGTGTAGTTGAAGAAAAAGATTTAAGAATACCAAATATGCGAGGAATTATGATGGCTCGTAAAAAACCCTTACAAGTTGTTGAACCAGTTGATTTTAATAATACAACTTCAACTATAAAGTTTGAAAAGCCTGAAACAAAATCTGCTTGTAAAATGATTGATGCTGAAAATGTTGAAGAATTAATCAACTTATTACATAATGAAGCCAAAGTGATTTAAAAATCATCAAACATGAAGTGAATAAGTAAAAGTCTAAATGAATTAAAAAAATAAAAAATATGTCTGTTTTAGTTTTTGCCGATAATTCGGAAGGAAAATTTAAAAAATCAGCTTTTGAAGTTACATCCTATGGAAAAAAAGTAGCTGAACTAGCCCAAACCAATTTGGTGGTCTTAACCATAAACGCAAATGATGTTTCAGAATTAGCTAATTATGGTGCCGATAAAATATTAAAAATTAATAATGATAAATTGACTGGTTTTAATGCAAAAGCGTATGCTAATGTAATAATACAAGCGGCCAATAAAGAAAATTCTAACATAGTAATTGTTGATTCGTCAACCAATGGGTTATTTTTAGCTCCAATTGTTGCTGTAGGCTTAGAGGCAGGTTATGCTTCTAATGTTATGGCTTTACCAAGTTCTACAGATCCTCTTAGTGTAAAACGTAAAGCATTTTCATCAAACGCTTTTAATATTACTGAAATTTCAACTCCAAATAAATTAATTGCTCTTGCTAAAAATTCATTTGGTTTGATTGAAAATACTGTAAGTTCAAGTGAAGAAGATTTTTCTCCTACTCTAAATGAAAGTGATTTTAATATTAAGTCAACTTCTGTTGAAAAAACAAGCGGAAAAGTGACTATAGCAGATGCTGATATTGTTGTTTCGGGAGGTAGAGGATTAAAAGGTCCTGAAAATTGGGGTATGATAGAGGAATTAGCAGAAGTTCTTGGAGCGGCAACTGCTTGCTCAAAACCTGTTTCTGATTTAGGTTGGAGACCTCATAGCGAACATGTTGGACAAACCGGAAAACCTGTTAGTTCTAATTTGTATATCGCTATTGGTATATCGGGTGCTATTCAGCATTTAGCTGGAGTTAACTCGTCAAAAGTTAAAGTTGTAATAAATACTGATCCTGAAGCTCCTTTCTTTAAAGCTGCTGATTATGGAATAGTTGGCGATGCTTTTGAAGTAGTTCCTAAATTAACGGAAAAATTAAAAGAATTTAAAAGTAATCAATAAAACCACATAAATTTTACTAAATTGTGCCCTATAAAGGCTGCCAAAATAATTGGATTTGAAAAGTCCTTGTTTTAGTAGTCTTTTTTTATTTTTGATTATTAAAGATTTGCAAAAAACAAGCATCATTTGTAAATTATAAATAAATTTATGAGTTTAGTACGTTTAAATATAAAAGGTATTTCCTATAGTCAAACGCAAAGCGGCGCCTATGCATTGGTTTTGAGTGAAGAAGATGGTGAAAGAACTTTACCAATTATTATTGGTGCTTTTGAAGCTCAGTCTATTGCAATTGCATTAGAAAAAGAGATTAAACCACCTAGACCATTAACACATGATCTTTTCAAAAGTTTTGCTGATAGATTTAATATTATAGTAAAACAAGTTATTATTCATAAATTGGTTGATGGCGTTTTTTATTCTAGCTTAATATGCGAATGTGATAAAATTGAAGAAATAATTGATGCACGTACTTCAGATGCCATCGCTTTAGCTACAAGATTTAATGCCCCTATTTTTACATTTGAAAACATTTTAGATAAAGCTGGTATTATTCTCAAAATAAAAGATGAATCGAAACTTGCAAAATCAAAATTCAAAATGGAAGATTTAGTAGCTGATGTTGTTGAAGAAACTGCTTCAACTTTTTCAAACGAATCTTTAAAAGAATTAAATGAACAATTAGAACAAGCAGTTAATAATGAAGACTACGAGTTAGCTGCCAGAATAAGAGATGAAATCTCAAAACGTGATAAATAATATTAAAAATATGCGAAAATTAATACTTTCTCTTTTTCTTTTTTTAAACTTCATTACAACTCAAGCACAAGAAACAAGCAATCAAATAATTCCTAATCAAGGCTTTTCAGTTACTACTTTGTGGAAAGGGATTTTAGGGATGTTCGTTTTATTATTTATTGCCTACTTATTTAGCGCTAACAGAAAAAAAATAAACTGGAAAACCGTTGGAGCAGGTTTATCTGCTCAAATTTTATTAGCTATTGGTGTTTTAAAAGTTCCTTTTATTCAAAATATTTTTGAAGGAGTAGGACAGGTTTTTGTTAATATTTTAGATTATACACGTGCTGGAAGTATTTTTTTATTGGGTGACCTTATGAATATTGAAAGCTTTGGATTTATTTTTGCTTTTCAAGTATTACCAACAATTATCTTTTTTTCGGCCTTAACTTCAGTGCTTTTTTATCTAGGTATTATTCAAAAAATTGTATTAGGCTTAGCTTGGGTTCTAACAAAAATAATGCATATATCTGGTGCAGAAAGTTTATCGGTTGCCGGTAATATTTTCTTAGGTCAAACAGAAGCTCCTTTAATGATCAAGGCTTATTTAGAAAAGATGACCAAATCTGAAATTCTTTTGGTGATGATTGGTGGTATGGCAACTGTTGCTGGAGGAGTATTAGCTGCATACATAGGTTTTCTTGGCGGAGATGATGAAGCTCTTAGATTAATGTATGCCAAACATTTATTGGCTGCATCTGTTATGGCTGCACCAGGTGCAATTGTTATCTCAAAGATACTCTATCCTCAAATTGAAGAGATCAATTCTGATGTAAAAGTGTCTCATGAAAAAATAGGCTCAAATATTTTAGATGCTATTGCAAATGGAACTTCTGAAGGATTAAAACTTGCAATAAATGTTGCGGCAATGCTTTTGGTATTTTTAGCTTTTATAGCAATGATCAATGGAGTTTTTGGGTGGATTGGTGATTTTACAAATTTAAATTCATGGATGGCTGCTAACACACCCTATCCTAAATTTTCATTAGAAGCAATACTTGGGGTTGTTTTTTCGCCACTAATGTGGTTAATAGGTGTGGCAAAACAAGATATGATGTTAATGGGACAATTACTTGGTGTTAAATTAGTAGCAAGTGAATT
>DAOVTF010000125.1 GCA_030633225.1 Flavobacteriaceae bacterium | reverse complement strand
TAGCCACATCCTAAAGCTAATAAATTGCTATATTTGCAAACTGTTTAAAAATAAATTATAAATCAAATACAATTATATGTATAACTTACTTAAAGGAAAAAAGGGTATTATTTTTGGAGCTTTAGATTCAAAATCTATCGCATGGAAAGTTGCAGAAAGAGCGCACGAAGAAGGTGCAAAATTTGTTTTGACTAATGCACCGGTTGCTTTACGGCTTGGAACTATTTCTGAATTGGCCGATAAAACAGGATCGCAAGTAATACCTGCAGATGCTACTTCAATCATGGATCTTGAAAACCTGGTAAATCAGGCCATGGAAATATTAGGTGGAAAAATTGATTTTGTATTGCACTCTATAGGTATGTCTGTTAATGTTCGAAGAGGAAATCATTATACAAATCAGGATTACAATTTCACAAAAACGGGCTGGGATGTTTCGGCCTTATCTTTTCATAGAGTAATGAGTGTATTGTATAAAAAAGATGCAATGAAAGAATGGGGTAGTATTGTGGCTTTAACATATATGGCAGCACAACGCGTGTTTCCAGATTATAATGATATGGCTGATAATAAAGCATATTTAGAATCTGTAGCTCGTAGTTTTGGATATTTCTTTGGAAGGGATAAAAATGTAAGAGTGAATACCATTTCTCAATCACCAACTCCAACCACAGCAGGAAGTGGAGTTAAAGGATTTGATGGGTTCATTGCATATGCTGAAAAAATGTCACCACTTGGAAATGCTACAGCATTAGAATGTGCTGATTATACAATAAGTTTATTCTCTGATCTTACAAAGAAAGTAACACTTCAAAATTTATTTCATGATGGTGGATTTTCAAATATGGGTATAAGTACAGCCATTATGGATGATTTTATGAAAGATTATGAAAAAGAAGTTGAAGAGCCTAAAGAGAAAACAAAAAAATAGTTAATCGATAATAACAAATATTAAAGGGTGGTTTTTTAAATAAAAATCACCCTTTTTCTTTTGCTAAAAATTTAAAATTGAATTAATTTAAATAGTTATAGAAGTATGAGCATTGTCACTTTTTTTTTGAATTGAATATTATACTTTTGAAAAGCTTAAAAATTAATAGATGAGACCACTAAAAATTATTGTGCTGGCAAAACAAGTTCCAGATACACGTAATGTTGGAACTGATGCGATGAAGCCTGACGGTACAGTTAACAGAGGTAAACTTCCGGTTATTTTTAACCCAGATGATTTACACGCCTTGGAATTAGCATTGAATATTAAAGATCGAATTCCTGGTACAGAAATAATTTTATTAACTATGGGTCCAAGAAGAGCTGCTGATATAATTAGGGAGGGCTATTATCGAGGTGCTGATCATGGAATTATGATTTCTGATAAGAGATTTGGAGGTGCAGATACTTTAGCTACAAGTTATACTCTTGTAAAAGGAATACAAAAACTTGCACCATTTGATTTGATTCTAGGAGGGAGACAAGCTATTGATGGAGATACAGCTCAGGTAGGACCACAATGTGCAGATAAATTAAAAATTCCGCAGGTAACTTATGTTGAAGAAATTTTATCATTCACTGATGATAAAATAGTTGCAAAAAGACGTTTGGATAAAGGTGTAGAAATAGTATCATCACCATTCCCTTGCTTGATGACGGTACATGAATCATCACCTGTTTGCAGGTCAAGGCATGCAAAACGTGTAATGAAATTCAAATATGCCAGAACTAATACCGAATTGAAATCCAGATCAACGGATGAACTATTACTATTATTACATAAGAAAAAACCATATCTAACCATTCCGGAATGGGGAGTTGAAGATATTGATGCCGAAATGGAAAAAATTGGACTGGCAGGTTCTCCTACAAAAGTAAAAAGTGTAGAGAGTATTGTATTAACATCTGAAGAGAATAAAGTGTTGAGTGATTCTGATGATGATATTGAAAAGATGATAAAAGAATTAATTGAAAACCATACGATAGGATAAGGAGTAAAGAGTAACATGTAGGAAGTGTTAAAAGATTAAAAAATAAAAAGTACAGATTTAATAATAAAAATATGAAGAGCGTATTTGTTTATTGTGAAGTTGAAGATAAAAAAGTAGCTGATATTAGTCAGGAATTGCTTTCTGCAGGAAAACGATTGGCCGAAAAATTAGGATGTCCTTTGGAGGCCTTGATCTTTGGAAATGAATTAAGTGATAATTCTAAGCAAATAGCACCTTTTGGTGTTGATAGAATTCATGTAGCAGATGATAAGCGTTTAGAGCCATATAGTACTTTGCCACATGCCGCAATTGCAGCCGAGATCTTAAAAAAAGAAGATCCGCAAATTGTTTTATTTGGAGCAACACCTATAGGAAGAGATTTGGCACCAAGAATAGCTTCCGTATTAAATTGCGGACTTACAGCAGATTGTACTATTCTTGATATAGGAGATCATTTTGTAAAAAAAGAAAAGAAAGAATATAAAAATTTACTTTATGCAATAAGACCTGCGTTTGGAGGTAGTATTATGGCTAATATTATCAATTGGGACATGCATCCTCAAATGGCTACAGTGAGAGAAGGTGTTATGAAAAAAGAAATATTTGACAAAAATTATCAAGCTGAAGTAATATTTATAGATGTTGATAAAATAGTAAAAAAAGAAGATTTTGTTGTTAAAATAATTGAACGACATATTGAAGAATCAGATGTTAATTTAAAAGAAGCACCAATAATAGTTGCCGGAGGATATGGTGTAGGATCAAAAGATAATTTTAAATATTTAGAACAATTATCTGATTTATTAGGTGGTGAGGTTGGAGGCTCAAGAGCAGCTGTAGATGCTGGTTTTATTGATCACAATCGTCAAATTGGGCAAACAGGAGTTACGGTTCGACCAAAATTGTACATAGCAGCAGGTATATCAGGTGCGATACAGCATACTGCAGGTATGCAAGATGCATCTTTGATTATATCTATTAATAATGACCCTGATGCCCCAATGAACAAAATAGCCGATTATTATATTGAAGGGGATGTTAAAGATGTAGTCCCAAAAATGATTAAGTATTATAAGAAAAATGCTAAATAACCAATAATTCCCATCCTGATAGTTATTGGGATGAGAGTAGGGGTGTGTTTTACAATATTAAAAGAGATATTATTGTAATTAGATTAGCTTAAAAACACATAACAAAACTGATAAAATGGATAATTTTTTTAAAGACACACCAGATTTTAAATTTCATTTAGAACACCCAATTGTAAAAAAAATTATAAAATTAAAAGAGAACAGTTTTTCTGATTCAGAAAAGTATGATTATGCTCCTTTAAATCATGAAGATGCGATTGATTCTTACGAAAAGGTGTTAGATATTGTAGGAGATATTTGTGCTGATACAATTGCACCAAATGCAGAATCTGTTGATCTAGAAGGTCCTCATATTGAAAACAACGAAGTGGTTTATGCAAAAGGAACATCAGAAAATTATGCAGCTTTACACGAAGCTGGTTTAATAGGGATGTCATTGCCAAGAAAATATGGAGGGTTAAATTTTCCGCTACTTCCTTATGTAATGGCTGGAGAAATGATTGCGAGGGCGGATGCGGGTTTTGCTAATATTTGGGGTTTACAAGATTGTGCAGAAACAATTCATGAATTTGGATCTGAAGAACAAAAAGATAGATTTTTGCCAAGATTTAATCGTGATGGTGTTACTGCTGCTATGGTGTTAACCGAACCAGATGCAGGTTCTGATTTGCAGTCTGTAAAATTGAGAGCAACTTTTGATGAAAAGGAAAAAAATTGGAAACTCAATGGTGTAAAAAGATTTATTACCAATGGTGATGCTGATATTTCATTGGTTTTAGCCCGATCAGAAGAAAATACAGCAGATGCCAGAGGATTATCAATGTTTATTTATGATCGTAAACATCATGCCTTAGAGGTTAGACATTTAGAAAAAAAACTAGGAATTAAAGGATCACCAACTTGCGAGTTGGTGTTTAAGGATGCTCCGGCTGAATTGGTAGGTAATGAGCGTTTTGGTTTGATCAAATATGTTATGGCATTAATGAATTCAGCTCGTTTAGGAGTTGGGGCACAATCAGTTGGAATTGCTGATGCAGCTTATCGAGAGGCGATTAAATATGCCGAAGAAAGAGCACAGTTCGGCAAGGAAATTATTCATTTTCCTGCTGTTTATGAGATGTTAACCAATATGAAAATTCGTATAGATGCATTGCGTTCTTTGCTTTATGAAACAACAAGATTTGTTGATATTTCTAAAGTATATGAAGAGGTGAAAAAAGAAAGATCTCTTGAAAAAGAAGAAAGAATGGAAATGAAGAGTTATGCAAGATTAGCAAATGTATTTACACCATTAATTAAACTGGTCGCAAGTGAAGCATCGAACACAATAGCATATGATTCCTTACAAATTCATGGAGGAACCGGTTTTATGAAAGATTTTCCTATTGAGCGAATTTACAGAGACGCAAGGATAACTTCCATCTATGAAGGAACTACTCAGTTACAAGCGGTTGCAGCAATTAAAGGTGTTACAACTGGTGTTTACTTAGATCAGATCAAGCAATATGATATTGAGGTAGTTGGAAATGAAGAACTAAAAGAACATCTTCGGGATATGACTAAAAGTTATGAGAAGATTACTCAAAAGGTTATAGATACAGACTTTCCTGATTATATGGATTTTCACACAAGAAGATTGGTTGAAATGGCAGGAAATATTATTATGGGATATTTGTTGGTTCTCAATAGTGAGCGTGACGAAAAATTTGGTAGATCTGCTAAATTATTTATCGGTTTAGCACGTTCAGAGAACAAAGAAAAATACGATTATATTGATAATTTTGAAGTTGAAAATATTGGATTGTATAAAGGTTGTTTGGATATAACGGAATCAGAAATTTTAGAAGAACAATCATAAAACAATTTCAATAATTTATCCTACAAGGTTTTTAAAACCTTGTAGGTAAATATTAAATGGTGATTGTTTTTTACAACAAATAAGTCTTTGCTCTTTTTTCTTACAGCGAAGAGGTCTAGTATCTTTTTCAATTGACCTCATTAAACAAGTCAGAGTATTTCCAATCATATAATTACACTTCCATAAAAAAGTTTAACTTTGAATTTGTATAAAAAAATCTACTTGTGGAGCTACAATTTTCTATAATTATTCCTGTTTATAATCGACCTAATGAGATAGATGAACTGCTGCAAAGTATTGCTAAACAACGTAATAAATCTAATATTGAGATTGTTGTAATTGATGATGGATCTGAAAAAAAATCAGATTTAATTGTAGAAGAATTCCAAGAATTATTATCAATAAAATATTTTTATAAAGAGAATTCTGGTGCAGGAGATAGTAGAAACTATGGTATGCGAAAAGCTTCAGGTGATTATTTTATCATATTAGATTCAGATTGTATTTTACCAGACAATTATTTGAGTGAAGTTGAAAATGCATTAGATAATAAATTTACAGATGCTTATGGAGGTGCAGATGCGGCTCATGTAAATTTTACTACTACACAAAAAGCAATAAACTATAGCATGACATCATTGCTTACCACAGGAGGAATTAGAGGCAGCGAAAAAACAAGAAATAAATTTCAATTACGTAGTTTTAATATGGGAATCTCTAAGGAAGCATTTATTAAAACCAAAGGTTTTTCTAAACAGCATTTTGGTGAAGATATTGATTTGACTTTTAAACTATGGGATAATAATTATGAAACTCAATTTATTCCAAAGGCATTTGTTTATCATAAACGAAGGTCAACCTGGCAACAATTTTTTAATCAGACTTTCAATTTTGGAGCCGCAAGACCAATTTTGAATAATATGCACCCATCTTCATCAAAAATAACTTTTTGGTTTCCGAGTTTATTTATTATCGGATTGGTTTTAGCGATTCTATTTTCTTTATTTGGAAATAATTTATTAATCATTTTTTATGGAATTTATTTTAGTGCTGTTTTTGTAGATGCTATTTATAAAAACAGATGTTTAGGTGAAGCTTGTTTTACTTCTATTCAAACAGGTTTGTATGCTATTATAGCGACTTTAGTACAATTTTTAGGATATGGATTGGGTTTTTTACGATCCATTTTTCGTTTAAATATTTTAAATACAACTAAAGAAGATTCTTTTCCTGAAATGTTTAGTTAGATTTTTAGAAAATCTTTTTTTACTAGATTTCAATACTCTTATTTTTATTAAATTTGCTTTTTCTCAAACAATAATATGAACTACGCTAAAAATATATTAGAAACTATTGGAAATACACCAATGGTTAAATTAAATAAAATTGTTGAAGAAGTTGACGCCTTGGTTTTGGCCAAAGTAGAAACTTTTAATCCTGGTAATTCTGTAAAGGATCGTATGGCAGTTAAAATGATTGCCGAAGCCGAAGAAAAAGGATTTTTAAAACCGGGAGGAACCATTATTGAAGGAACTTCTGGCAATACAGGTATGGGCTTG
>DAOVTF010000292.1 GCA_030633225.1 Flavobacteriaceae bacterium | reverse complement strand
GCGACCAGTATGCAGGATTAAAAGCTATTTGTTTTCTTTGGCGTAAATTATTGGCTATGCATAAATTGGTAAGTATGGAGCTGGCGAAAATGGAATAACTTTTACAGTCTATTCCGGTTTTTCTAATACTCCATGCATGAGCCGGACTATGTAATAACTGTTCGGTTTCATCTTGTAAATACTGAATGTGCCAGTAAATAAATTCTTTGATGTTTTTTACTGTTCCAGGCACTGTGCCAGCCTTTAATTTATTTGCTAGTTGCTCGGTTTCATTTAAGGTTTTGAAAATTACCTTTCGCATTTGCTGAAGAGAAGTAAAAGTGTCACCACTACCTAAAAATACCTTTCGGTTTTTAGGCAGTGGAATCACCTTACCAAACTGATCTCCATTTTTAATGCTACGGGTGTGTGTATTCAATTTTATAACTTAAATTAATTTGAGCTACAAAATTACAACGGACTGAAGTGTAGTATTTTAGATATATTTATTTTGCTTTAAATCCTTTTAGATTTCTTTAAATTAATTTAAATTAATTTACATTTTTACGTACTGAGCCTAGTTTAATCTTATACTTTTTGCAAGAATTATATTTATTTTTGACATATAGACTATAATCTAAAACTATATTCAATGAATTTTTTTAAATACAACAAGGAAACTGGTAAGGTAGAATCTACTAGAGGGTCTTATAGATCAGAATTAAAAAAACATTACCAATATGAAGGTACACCTCAATTAATCTCTGAACTGATAAATAAGTATGCTCCTGAAATAAGGAATAAGACTATAATTCCTAAAATGTCTGTACAAAAAATTATAGATGGATTTGGTTATGTATGTGAAGAAGAAGAATAAAAAAACCAGTTGAAAAAATTATCAACTGGCTGTATACCAAATTTTGATATTATTTATGCTGCTTGGATATTTTTTACCATACGCCAACATTCAGAAGCATTGAGGAAAACCTCGTTAATTCTAGGTTTACCGGTTATTGTTGTCACTTCACCTTTTCCAATTCGTTTTGTATTTCGCTTTACTTTTGATAATATTTTCACTATGGCGAATAAATCACTTTTATTTACAATTACAGTATAGTTATTTAACAACTTATCTAACTCTTTTTTTGCATCCTTCAGGTTTTCCTTATCAAGCTCGTTTAACAAATTATTATTGTATTTAAACATGTGTGTCATAAAAGGATTTAGATTTTTAACACCATTTTCATACGCTAGGTTAATAAATTTCTCTAAAGCTTGGTCAACTGTTATAAGAATATTTTGCGTTGCTGCATAGTATTGATATTGCCGTAAAACGATTTTTAATTGATCAGGTATTTCCATTAATTCTAATATTTTAAGACTAACATTTTCATAATTCATTGCTTTAATCTTCTTTATTAAAATTAATGCATCCTTTTTACTTGCTTTTTCTTCTTTTGTTTCGACTATTAATTTTACAGCCATTATATTGCTTTTTTTAATAGTTTATATTTCTCTTTTCTCTTTTTATTATTTTCTTTTCTATTAATAGTTTCTTTAATGGGATACATTGTAATAGGGTTTAAACCTTTATCCCAAAATGGTTGTACTTCAAAGTCATTGCCTTTTTTAATGATATTATTATTCATAATTTTAAAATTGTTTACTTAGGATTAATAATTTTAATTAGTGGAATTTGCTTTTTTTTAGTTTCATGATCTTTAATTTCTGTTTGAATTATTATTCTAGTTGGCTCGTAAATGAGTCCTGTAAATTCGTCTTGTATCATACCTGTACCATTTACCGGTTGCAACCGACTTATATTATCGTTATTATTCAATTTCAGTAGTGTTTATAAGGGTCTTTCACTTTTGTGATCTAATTTTTATTTACCGGTTGCAACCGGATTTTTACGTTTGTACCACAATTGTATTACAAGAATATTACAATTGTAATACACTTTGTTTACGCATATTTAATTGGGCGATCATCATCTTTAATTTTGATTTTTAAAATATTCAATCAATACAAGTCTTTTTGAAATTGTTTTTAAACCATCAAATTTGCCAGCTTCAATTTTCGCTATTACACTTTTTAAATTTTTATGTAATTCAATACTTTTTGTGGCATTAGTCATCTCTTCACTTTTAGCAATGGTTTGTGCTTTTTTTAGGATCATTGATTTAAACTCTTTGGTATGTTGTGGTAGTTTACCTTGATTGTATAAATAATCGTAAATATGTGATGTGATACCAGTAATTGTTCCTGTGTTTTTATATTCTAAATAAAAATTCATAATTGTCTCATCTAACATTTTTTCTTGATCTTGTTTTGATGGAATAGCTTTTTGATTTTCGTGTAGTTGTTTTTTTTGCCGGTAAACTCTTAATTTTTCAATTTTATAAGCTTTATATTCTTTCATTACCTGACCAAAAACAACGGCATTGAGTTGCTGCATGGGTTTTAAAGTAAATTCACCCTGCACAAAAAGGTTAAAGGCATGTTTGATCTCTTCAATGGTTAAATTGAAGTTTGATGCTTTAATAAATTCGATTAATTTAATTTGGTGGTCTTTTTTACCACTATTAACTGCTAACAGATCAAGTAAATGAATAGTTAAATTTACTAAAACTGTATTTATTTCAATTTCATTATAATCTCTTAATTGTTTTTTACTTTCTAAGATGGCTAGTAAAGGTTTTTTAATCTTTATTACAGCTAAATTATTGGTTTGTATGGTTTGTAAATTATTCATGTGAAATGGAATTTTTAATGAAATTTGAAAAATCTTGCGCTCCTGTTAGATTTTCTTTTTTTGCGGAATTTTTTTCTTTTTCAAACTCCGGT
>DAOVTF010000017.1 GCA_030633225.1 Flavobacteriaceae bacterium | reverse complement strand
TTCTAAATCTTCTAAAGGGTTTTTGTCAAGAACTAAAATATTTGCTTTAAATCCTTTTTTTATTTTTCCAAATTTTAAGCCATATGCATCATTAAAATTAGTCGTACTTGATGCTAAAACCTCTCTGTTGCTTAGTCCAATTCTGTTTAACATCTCTAATTCTTGATGCAAAGAAATTCCAGGCATAGACCCCCAAACATCAGTAGCGCTACCCGATAAATATTTTGCACCATTTTTATAATACAACTTTTCAATTAGTAATTCTTGTTTTCCTAATTTTTGATAAGCCTCTAGTTCTTCTTTAGGGTAATTATGTTTTCCGGTAGTTTTATCAGCCGGACGATTAATGTCATTAATATCAATAATTTGAGCTACTTTTTCTTTCCATGGATTTTTACTAAAAGGCATATCTAAATAAAGCAAAGCAAAAGTGGGTTGAATAAATGAATTTGAAGATCCTAAGTTCTTTGCATGTTTTATAAGATTTGTGTTGCTTGAATCTAATTCCGTTAAAAGCTTATAATATCTCCATTTCGGACTGCCAAGATCGTTACTAAATGGTTGAGCAGCGACTTTCTTTGCAAGACTATCAGGAGCAACATCTAGTGAATAACGCGTCGTGTGAACAAAAGCATCAATACCAATGTCCATTCCCTCTTTGTAACTAGTAAAACCAAGTTCACCAATAGTTCCCATTCCATATTTTTTAGCTTCTTGATGTGCTAATTTAACTTGTGAAGGATTTAAACCATACATAATCAATAAGATCTCCACCTTATTTTTAGCATGATTTTTAATCGTTTTGATTACTTCTGAATCAGTTATTGGTTCTTCACCAACTTCTCTTAGCATATGAATATTTGGTGAGGGATTTGCATTGTGATAAAATTCTCCTCTTCTTTCACTTTCAACACCAATAATATCGGTAATACCCATATATAAAAATGCATTGGCATAATTTTGATTGTTAATCACTGCAAAGCCATCGGTTAAACCGGGAATAATAAATTTACCGGCAGCATCTATAATATTTTCTTGCTTATTTGATAATGTTTGGACATCTACAATATCAAATATGGTATCACCTTTTATTAGAATAGCTTTGTTTTTAAGGTCTTTATTTGACAATCCATTGTTGGATAGATCAAGAATAGTTCCTCCTTTGATAATTATATCAGCCTGATAAATTGTAGTTTTATTTTCAGAACAATTTATGAAAAAAAATAGCAAAGCTGTTAAATAAATGGAATAATATTTCATTTTTAAAATTTTGAGTTCTGTAAATATAGTATTTTAGTTGACCAAAAATTTAAGATATTTTTCTAAATGCAGTTAATTTATTGAATAAAATCTATTTTTATAATGATCCATTAATTTTAAGTATTTCTTTATCTCAATACAGAATTTATCTATTTCAATTTTATCAGTAGATGACATAGCTCTTAATGTATTAACCTTGGCTCGTACATTGGTTCTGTAACATTTATAATAAATAAATATTTTTTCTTCATTTTGACTTTTCATACAAGGGAATAATTCAAGGTAAGTTTGCATGAATTGTTTACTTAGATCTTCTCGTTGAAAAGCTTCTAAATCCATACAGAAAAATGCAACTTCATTGAGAACATCTATTTGACGAAAAACATCATTAAATTCAATACAATCAAAAATAATTGGATCTTTATAGAGAAAAATATTTTTTGAATGTAAATCACCATGGCCATCACGCCAGAAGCCCTCCTTGATTCGCTTTGAAATAAATTGTTCATTTTGGTCTATAAATGTATTACTGCTCAACACAGCTTTTTCAATAAAATCAGCATAGTTATTACCTAAATTTATTTTAATCCATTCTACAACACTTAAAATATCATTGAATTCATTTTTAGCCCTGGCTTTATTAAAAGGGGTGTTGATAATATTTGTTCTTAGATGAAAAGCAGCTATCATTTTGGCAAGTACTTTTATTTGTTTTTTGTTAACACGGTTTTTACCTAACAAGTAATTCATTTGTTTGGCTGTTTGTAATCTTTTCATTTTCACCGTATAATCGATGATTTCACCTTTTCCTGCCCCAATAAATAGGTTATTACCTTTTCTTCTAATAGGAAGTACTTCCTTATAAATATCTGAAAACCTACTATTCAATAATAACTCCCTTTCACAATAAAACTTCCGTCTATTCAGTGAAGAAAAATTTAGAAAAGAATACTGCATTTTCTTTTTGATTTTGAAGGCAAATTGTTTGGTCAAAATGACCCATGAAATGTGAGTTTCAACCAAATTTGCGTTTAGAAGTTCTCCTTGGTAAGTTCCATACTTTACAAGTTTATTGATTTGATTTTTATTCATGACTTTTTTGAATATATTTAAATGCTAAACCCATCATTTCATCAATATTTTCTTGTGTAGATTGAAGTATAAGATGCTCTTTTTTCATTAGTTCGAAAACTTCCTTTATATGAAGATAAACAGAATAATCTGCATCGCTATACTGTCGTTTTACTTTCAATCGTTCCATTATAATTTTTTGATTGGCCCAAACTTCTATAAATATAATGCTTTGTCCAAATTCTTTAGCAACTTCACAGAACATATTTCGAATGCTTTTTTCATAAAAAGTTGCATCTAAAACTATACTTTCCTTATGTTGGAATGCTTTTTTCATTTCTCGAATCATTTCAAGATAAACCTTCTTTTTTTCTTTTTGTGAATACTTTTTGACAACAAACAGTTGATTCCTAACCACGTCGCTGCTAACATATTTTGACGAAAGTTTTTTTGCAAGCTTTGTAGCAAAATAACTTTTGCCCGATCCTGGTAATCCGAATACGATGACAATCATTTCTTTTTGTTTTCAATTAACAGTTTATACAATTCACCTGCCCAAAGTACAGTTGAAGAAAGTGTAAATAATATTATTAGATCAGCTATATAAATTGATTTAAAATGAAATAATGAAGCCAGAAAAGGAACTTCTGTGACTAGAATTAATAATAATACTGAAATAAATATGGCAAAGTTTATATACTTATTAGAAAATAAACCAATTTTAAACACTGACATATGGATATTTCTTAGATTAAACACATTGAATAATTGGGTGAAAGCCATAACAATAAATACTCCGGTACGTCCTTTTTCTATACTATCATTCATGTAATAATAAAAGGTTGCCAAAGAAAGTCCAACCATCAGAAGAACATTGATCAATAGAAAAGGTAATACTTCTTTGTTCAATATATTTTCGTTTTTTAATAATGGTCTGGTTTTCATAATATCACCATGACCTGATTCAGTAGCTAATGCCATATCTGTAACACCATCAGTCACCAAATTGAGCCAAAGAATTTGTGTTGCCGTTAGTGGGAGAGGTAATCCTAAAAGGATAGAAACGAGCAATGTAACACTTTCGGCGATATTAGTTGTTACCAGAAAAAAACTTGTTTGTCGTGAATTTGTAAACACAATTCTTCCTTCTTCCACTGCATTTACAACGGTGGCAAAATTATCATCAGCAAGCACAACATCCGAACTATTACGGGCAACGTCTGTTCCCATAATTCCCATAGAGATTCCAACATCTGCTTGTTTTAGAGCAGGTGCATCATTTACCCCATCTCCTGTCATAGCAATAAGGTGCCCCATTTGCTGTAAACGTACCGCTATTTTTAATTTCATTTTGGGTGTAAGACGAGCAAAAACAGAAATATTTCTAATGGCTTTGTCAAATTCATCTATATCTAACTGAATTAATTGTTGTTCTGTTAATGCTACAACATCATTTTTGGTTATGTCTTCAATAATTCCAGTTGTTTTAGCAATTGCTACAGCGGTGTTTACATGGTCCCCTGTTACCATGATGACACGAATACCTGCCTGTTTACATTTTTCTACCGCTTCTTTAGAATCTGTTCTTGGTGGATCTATCATTCCTGTTATTCCTACAAAAATAAGATCATCAATAGCATCCTCATCAATTATATTTGTGTCTTGTTTTTTATAAGCTAATGCAATTATCCTCATGGCATGGTTGGACCAATCAGAAATTTTTTGTTGAATTTGTTCTTTTTCTTTTTTCTTAAGTTTTGATTCACCATGTGGTGTTAATACTGATGTTGAGCGTTCCAATAATTTTTCAGGTGCGCCTGTTACAAAAAGTTCATTAAGGTTATTTTTTTTTATTAAAGTAGCCCTTAATTTTATCGTTGAATCAAACGGAAGGTCATCTAGCCTGTATTTTTGAAAGTGCTCACGCCGTATACCTCCTTTTCTTGCTAATACTGACAATGCTCCTTCAGTTGGGTCACCAATCAATTCATAGGTATTAGCTTGTTTATCATAATTGAATTCCGAATTATTAGATACTGCAGCTATTTTTAATAGTTTTAGTAGGGCATTATTATTTTCTATGTTAATAATGGTTTTCTGTTGTATGAAGTTGCCAGCAGGAAACCATCCTACGCCCGTAACATTGTAATCTGATGTTCCAAGAATAAACACTTTTTTAACCGTCAAGGAATTTTGTGTGAGAGTTCCTGTTTTGTCCGTTAAGATTGCAGTAACAGCACCTAAGGTTTCTGTTGCTGTAAATTCTCTGACAATTGCATTACGCTTAGCCATACGATTTGCTCCTATAGCCAAAACAATGGAAATAACGGCAGGCAAGCCTTCAGGTACTGCAGCTACTAAGGCAGCAATAGAAATAAGAAGAATTTCTTTTATTTCGAAATGCCTGTAAAAGTAACCTATCAAAAATATTAATACAGAGCTTGTAATGGCAATGATTGACATATGTTTGGCCAAAACATCTGTCTTTTTCATAAAATTGGTCCGTTTTACTTCAATTTTACCAAGCGTTTCTGATATATCACCAATAGCTGTTTTTATTCCGGTTCCTGTTATTACTACTTTGGCATAACCACCTGCCACAAAAGTACTTTTCCAAACCATATTCTTTCTATCTGCCAAAACGGTTTCTTCAGCATAAAGACCTTCTTTTTTAGAAATAGGAAGTGACTCACCTGTCAGTGAAGCCTCCATTGTTCTGAAATTTTTAGATTGTATGATTCTACCATCGGCAGGAATGCTATCTCCTTCTTCAAGCACCAAAATATCACCAGGAACAAGTTGAGAAGAAAGCACTGTAATTAATTTTCCATCACGTAACACTTTAGCAGTTTTTACAATCATCTTCTTTAAAGACGCAATGGCTTTATCTGCGCGATATTCCTGTAAAAACCCAATACCAGCATTAATAAAAACTACTGCTATTATAACCCAAGTGTCCAATGCATGACCGGCAAACCAAGATATAATAGCTGCAATTATTAGAATAATAACCAACCAGCTTTTAAATTGTTTGAGTACTAAACGAAAAATGGAAATGGATTTACCTTCCGGTATTTCATTTAGACCATAATATGTTAATCGTTCTTGAGCATCTTTATTGGTAAGTCCGTTAATATTAGTATTTAATTCATCCAGAACTTCTTTAATTTTTAGTGAATGAGGATATGTAAGATATTTTTTCATTCCTTAAAGAAAGTTGCCAGTCATTCTGTTTTTAAAATAACTGAGTTCTAATATTGATTTAGAAATAAATAACGATGCATACTATTATTTTATACAAATTCTAAGGTATTCTAATCATTACTAAATATACCAAATTTATAAGTAATATCATTGTATTTGAAGATTAAATTGTTGATTTTTGGATTGAAATTCTTTATCTTTGAGTACACTCAACATAGTTATCTCATGCAAGAGATTTTACTTATATTATTCGGACTTATAGGTTTGTGGTTAGGTACTGAATTGGTAATTAAAGGAGCTGTAAACATTGCAGAATATTATAAATTATCTCAGGTATTTGTAGGATTAGCCATTTTATCAATTGGTACAGACCTTCCCGAAATTGTCATTGCCATTAACGCCTCTCTACATAATGCAATTGGAAATATTGATACATCAGGAATAATCATTGGTAATGCTATTGGGAGTAGCTTTAATCAGATAAGTATAGTGTTAGGATCAGTAGGTATATTAGGCTATCTCACTCTTAAAAGGCGTCATCTTTATGAAGATGGGGTTATGTTATTAGGGTCTGTTTTATTAGTCACACTTTTAGGAATTGATGGAATAATTACCAGAGTTGATGGTATTGTATTAATAATCGTTTATTTAATTTACTATTTCAGGTTGTTGCATCAAGAACGGATTGGAAAAAAAATAAAAAAGAAATTTAGCAAGGATATTAGAAAAGATTTCTTATTCCTCATTGTAGGAATTGTTATTATAATTTTCACTTCAGAATTAGTAGTTGATAACTCCATTAATTTTGCCGATAATTTTGGTATTAAACAATCATTTGTTGGCATAGTTATAATAGGACTAGGAACGAGCTTACCGGAACTGGCACTTGCTTTAAATGCTTTAAGAAAAAAAGCAAGTGGATTATCTGTAGGTAATCTAATTGGCAGTAATATATTTGATATGCTAATTCCTGTTGGGATGGGGGCTACTATTTCAGAACTTCAAATAGAAAAGAGTCTGATATTGTTTGATCTTCCATTTTTGTTCTTACTGTCTTTTATTGTACTCTTTTTCTTCTATAAAAAGAAAGGGCTGCAAAAAAATGAAGCGGTTATTTTGATTGGTATTTTTATGATTTATGCAACTTTAAAGATAGTTGGTGTATAATCACTTTTCTGTTAATACCCCAAATCAAACCCTATAAGATTTTTATTAATAAAATATTTATCATCTACGATAGCATCAAAGAATAGCAAAAAGAATAAAATAGCTGAAAGATTTTTCTCGAGAATTTCGTTTATTAAACTATAAAAATATTATAAAATTATTCATTTATCTAATTTTTTTGACTATCTTTAAGTGATAGTTTTAAACCGTAAGTATCTGATATATATTTGAATAGACAACTCATTGATATGAGATGATGAAATCATTGCAAATATCAAAAAAGATAAAAACCTTTTTTATTGAAATAGGAGAGTTGTCATTTTTTGCAGCCCGTTTTTTTAAAGAACTATTCTCAAGGCCTTTTGAGTTTAAAGAGCTACTACGTCAATGTTACAATATTGGCAATCGTTCTTTATTATTGGTAGGAGTTACCGGTTTTATTTTGGGACTTGTATTCACTATTCAATCAAGACCAACTTTAATGGAATTTGGTGCTGTATCTTGGATACCATCCATGGTAAGTATTTCTATAGTACGGGAAATTGGTCCCGTAATAATTGCTCTTGTGTGTGTAGGAAGAATTAGCTCCGGAATTGGCGCTGAACTTGGTTCTATGAGAGTGACAGAACAGATCGATGCAATGGAGGTATCAGGCACTAATCCATTTAAATATTTGGTTGTTACCCGTATTTTGGCCACAACGTTAATGGTGCCATTACTCGTTATTTTTGGAGATGCGGTTGCTTTGTTTGGTTCTGCTATAGTTGAAAATATAAAAGGAGATGTTTCTTTTCTCCTATATTTTAATAAGGTTTTTAATGCTTTAAAGTTTTCAGATTTGATCCCGGCAACTGCAAAGACATTTTTCTTCGGTTTTGCAATTGGTTTGGTAGGCAGTTATAAGGGTTATTATTGTAAAAAGGGTACTGTAGGCGTTGGGGAAGCTTCTAATACTGCAGTAGTGTATACCTCAATGTTAGTATTTGTAATTGATTTTATAGCTGTTTTTGTAACTGATATATTCTATTAGTAATGATAATGAAAAATTTAGATAACATAACTCCTATAATAAAGATTAAGGATTTGAGAAAAAGCTTTGAGGACAATCACGTTCTTAATGGATTTTCTATGGAATTATATCAGGGAGAAAATCTGGTGATTATGGGGAAATCAGGTTCTGGAAAATCTGTTATGATAAAATGTTTAGTAGGTTTAATGCAAGCTGACAGTGGAAATATTGAAATTATGGAAAAAGATATTAGTAAATTAGATCAAAAAGAATTGAATAGTTTACGTACTGAGATAGGGTTTCTTTTTCAGGGAAGTGCTTTATATGATTCAATGACAGTAAGGGAGAATTTAAAATTTCCATTGCGAAAAAGCAAGAAAGACCCAGTTGAGACTGAAAAATTAGTATTTGAGGCATTAAAAAGTGTAGGCCTTACCAAAGCTATTGATTTAATGCCTAATGAGTTATCTGGTGGAATGAAAAGGAGAGTCGCTCTTGCAAGAGCTATAATTCTTCATCCTAAAATTATTATTTACGATGAGCCTACAACCGGACTTGACCCAATTACGGCAAAGGAAATAATTGAATTAATGAGAAATATTCAGAAAACATATGGAGCATCATCACTTATTATAACTCATGATGTTGATTGTGCAAGAGTTATTGCAAATAGAATGATTTTATTGATTGATGGGATTAATTATGCTGAAGGTACTTTTAAAGAATTATCTTCTTCAAAAGACAAAAATATTCAAGCATTTTTTAAATAATTAAATTATGGAAAAAACGAATGTACAAAAATTCAATCTTGGTTTATTTATTGTTATTAGTACGCTTTTATTAATTGCAGCAATATATTATATTGGAAATAAACAGAATTTTTTTGGGAAAACTTTTAGAATAAGTGCTGTGTTCAATAATGTTAGTGGCTTGCAATTGGGTAACAATGTTCGTTATTCAGGTATTAATGTTGGTACGGTTAAAAATATTGTTATGATTAATGATACAACAATTTGTATTGATATGGTTATTGAAGAAAAAATTCTAGAACATATTAAAAAGAACGCTGTAGCTACTATAGGGTCAGATGGTCTGGTTGGAAGCATGATCATTAATATTATACCAAGTAATAATCCCTCATCTCCAATATTAGCTGGTGATACTATTGCATCCTACAGTAAAATTTCAACTAATGATATGCTTTCTACATTAAATAAGACCAATGAAAATGCAGCTTTGTTAACCGTTGATTTATTAAAAATAACCACAGCTATTAACAAGGGTAGAGGGACTTTGGGTTTATTAATTAATGATTCTCTTATGGCATCAGATCTAAAAGAGAGTCTTAGAAATATAAAAATTATTAGTTTTAATACTACTAAAACAATTAATGTATTGAATGCGATAATTTCATCTGTTAATTATGATCAAAGTTTGGCTGCAGTACTTTTAAGCGATTCAATTTCAGCAATTAAAGTTAAATCAATCATTACTAATTTAGAAAATTCGAGTAATGAGATCGATTCTGTAATTAGCAATTTAAACGATGTGATTCTAGATTTTAGAAATGGAGAAGGTACGCTCAATTATATTGTAAATGACACTATACTTGTAAAAAATATTGATGAAACAATGAAGAATATTAAAGAAGGGAGTATTCTTTTAAACGAAGATTTGGAAGCTCTAAAACATAGCTTTCTTTTAAGAGGATATTTTAAAAAACTGGAAAAAGAGAAACTTAAAGAAGAAAAAAGGAAAGATTGATTTATTGAATTCAATCAAGTTTTAATCTTAAAACTTATAAATAGTCCATTTTTTCGCATCGGTCGTTTGTACAGCAATTAAATGTGAACCTAAAAACTTTGAGTAAAAAACCGGAGGGTTTTGAAGGTTGTATTTTGATTTAACATAATTTCTGGCATTATCTAAATCTTTTACAGTTTTTCCGGAAGTATCAATAATAGATTCTTTTAAAGTATAAGAAATTACATCTTTACCTAGCACTTTATTGTAACCCATAACTTTTTTTTCAACATATATCACAATAGCATAACCATCTTGAAAGTTTGTGGCATTTACATATTGAGATGCTATTATTTCTTTACCATTACTATCAATATATCCATAATGATACACATTATCAGTTATTTTTCTAATTAAACATCTTCCATCTCTAAAAACCGGGTAAGAACCAAAAGTGATTCCAGTTTCATTTTTACTGCTAACCAAATCATCTCTAAAATTTATTACTTGTACACCTTTACTATTTATAAAAGCCCACTGATCACCTTTTTTAACAGCAGCAAACTCTTCATGAAAAGGTGAAATTTCATCAATATTTTCTATAATTTGTGAATATCCAACCGAATGAACGATAAAGCAGAAAATTAAAAACACTAATTTTTTCATGATATTATATATTTAAATTTCGTATTGGACAAGTATAAAGATTGTTAGGATACCATACAATGATATTGATCAATTTAAACACTGATTCTAATCATGTTTAAATAATAATAACAACAGTTTTGTTATAGTTTTTTAATTGTTTTCATTTCATTATCTTCGTGATACTTATTAAAATAGTTTTAAAATTAACTTACAAACATCCATAGTATATTTAAAAGGTGTTGGTCCTGCACGAGCTGAATTATTAAAAAAAGAGCTTGGAATATTTACTTACGCCGATCTGGCGAATTTCTTTCCGAATAAATATATTGATAGAACCCAGTTTTTTAAGATTGACCAATTGCAGATCAATAATTCTGAAGTTCAAATTGTAGGTAAAATAACTTCTTTAAGATCTGTTAAACAGAAAAGAGGAAGTAGGTTAGTAGCCACTTTTGTAGATGAAACAGGAAGTTTAGAGTTGGTTTGGTTTCGAGGAGTAAAATGGATTAAAGATTCAATTAAATTTGATGTTCCCTATGTGATTTTCGGAAAAGTAAATTTGTTTGGCAATTCGTTTAGCTTGCCACATCCTGAGATGGAATTATTAAGTGAATATAAAAAGAACTTACGTACCGCAATGCAGCCAGTTTACCCATCAACAGAAAAACTTGCAGCTAAAAACATAACAAATAGGGTAATACAAAAGTTAATGCAAAACCTGTTTGTAGAAATTGATACAAATTTTGAAGAAACCTTATCGGATGAAATAATAGATCGGTTACAACTCTTGTCTAAAAATGAGGCAATGTTTAATATTCATTTCCCTAAGAGTCAGGAGCTATTGACAAAAGCTCAACAGCGATTAAAGTTTGAAGAATTGTTTTTTATCCAATTACAATTAATAAGGAAAAAGATTATTAGAAAAAATAAAATTAAAGGTTATGTATTTGAAAAAGTAGGTGACAATTTTAACAATTTTTATAAAAAACATCTTCCTTTTGCCCTAACTAATGCTCAAAAAAAAGTATTAAAAGAAATACGAAAAGATTTAGGTTCATCAGCTCAAATGAATCGTTTGTTGCAAGGCGATGTTGGTTCTGGTAAAACTATTGTAGCGGTTTTAGCAATGTTAATTGCTTTGGATAATAATTTTCAGGCCACTTTAATTGCGCCAACGGAGATTTTAGCCATTCAGCATTTTAATGCTATTAGTGAGTTGTTACAAGAAATGAATATTACAGTTCGATTGTTGACTGGATCTTCAAAAACATCCGAGAGAAAAACTATTCATAATACCTTAGAAAATGGTGAATTAAATATTTTGATTGGTACGCACGCTATTTTTGAAGATAAAGTAGTTTTTAAGAACTTAGGATTGGTTATTATTGATGAGCAACATCGGTTTGGAGTTGCACAACGAGCAAAAATGTGGATGAAAAATGATTTACCGCCTCATGTGCTAGTGATGACCGCAACACCAATACCAAGAACTTTAGCAATGAGTGTTTATGGAGATCTTGATATTTCGGTAATTGACGAATTGCCTCCAGGAAGAAAATCAATTAAAACAATTCATAGATATGACAGTAATAGATTGGGAGTTTTTAAATTTTTAAAAGATGAAATTGCCAAAGGCAGGCAAGTTTATATTGTTTACCCTTTGATTGAAGAATCGAAAAAAATGGATTATAAAGACCTGATGGATGGCTATGAAAGTATCGTTCGTGAATTTCCTTTACCACATTATCAGGTAAGTATTGTGCATGGTAGAATGAAATCAGCCGATAAAGATTTTGAAATGCAACGATTTGTAAATAGTGAAACTCAAATTATGGTTGCTACTACGGTTATTGAAGTTGGGGTAAACGTACCAAATGCAAGTGTAATGATTGTTGAAAGTGCAGAACGTTTTGGATTATCGCAATTGCATCAATTACGTGGTAGAGTAGGACGAGGAGCAGATCAAAGTTACTGTATTTTAATGTCGGGTGTAAAATTGAGTAGTAATGCTAAAACGCGATTGCAAACTATGGTTGAAACCAATGATGGTTTTAAAATTGCAGAGGTTGATTTAAAACTACGTGGCCCTGGTGATATGATGGGAACTCAACAAAGTGGCGTATTAAATTTAAGAATTGCTGATATTGTTAAAGATGGTAAAATTTTATTAAAGGCAAGAAAAAGTGCCATGACTACTTTAAAATCTGATCCAAATTTAAGTAAGCCTATAAATAAGAATATATTGAATACTTATTTAATGATTTCAAAAAACAAAGCTATTTGGGCAAATATTAGTTAGGTTTAACATTTATTTATTGAATAATTAAAATCATTGAAATTATTATATTTGTAAGGAAATAAGAATTGAATTAAACATGTTAAAAGATAAAATTTTACTGCTAATACTTCTATTTATATCTTTTGGTGTTTTGGCACAAAATGATACCCTTTCTACAAAAGAAATCAAAAAAAAGAATAAGCTACTTAAAAAGAAAAAGAAAACTGTTTATAACGACACATTAGTTTTATCAAATCAAAATATTATAGTTGGTGAAATCAAAAGCATGGATAAAAGTGTTGTTGTTTTTAAAACAAAATACAGTGATTCTGATTTTAAAATTAAATGGCATAAAGTGGTTGAAATACAGAGTGATAGAATGTTTATAATAGCATTGGATGATGGTAGTAGAAAAACTAGTTCTCTGCAAAGTTTAAAGGGCAGTAAAGGTAAGTTGATTCTTGATTCGGGGGTTAATGCGGTAGAAGAAGATTTAATTAATATAGTTTTTATTGAACCAATTGGTAAGAGTTTTTTTAGCAGGATGACCGTTGATATTGATTTTGGTATAACATTAACAAAAGCAAATAATTTAAAACAATTAACATCAAATTTTAATACAACATATTTGGCAAATAAATGGAGATCCAATGCATACTTTAAAACAGTTTTAAGTAGTCAGG
>DAOVTF010000240.1 GCA_030633225.1 Flavobacteriaceae bacterium | reverse complement strand
TGAATCAGAATACTTTCAAAAAATCTCATAAAAATGCTTATCACCAAGAATTACAAAATATTATTAATGAGCAAATGTTGAATAATTTATTTAATCTGGTTTCTAATGAAAATTTATATCCGCAAGTAAAAGCTTTAAGTTTAGATGAATTGAATAAATTATCTAATTGGTTATCAATGAATAAGTCTAGTAATCAACAAAAAATTATTAACGATTATTATGTAAAATTAATTAATGATTTTATAAAAGATCCAAAGAAAAAATCAAATAAAAATGTTCCAAAAATACCTAACGGTTCACCAATTGGTATGGAGTAGTCCATTTAACTTAAATTTATTAAACTAATTCAATGAAAAAGTATATCACTTTATCAATTATATTCCTTTTTACATTACAAGTCTCTTTTGTTTTTGCACAAAATAAAGAAGAATTAAAAATACCTAAATTAACATTAGAAGAGGCTAACCGATTGTCAAAATTACCATTAAACTGCATGAATACAGAGTATCCTAATAAATTAGGACAAACTTTGGGAAGTGTGGAAGATATTAAGAATCCAAAGGATTTACATCCAGCATTTTATGGTTGTTTTGACTGGCATTCTTCCGTTCATGGACATTGGTCGTTGGTTAGTTTATTAAAGCAATTTCCGGAAATTGAAAACTCAATTCAAATTCGAGAAAAATTATTAAAGAATATTTCTAAAGAGAATATTGCAAATGAGCTAGCTTATTTTAAGGGCAAACATAGTAAATCCTTTGAGAGAACTTATGGTTGGGCTTGGTTGTTAAAACTAGCTGAAGAGTTGTATACTTGGAATGATCCTTTGGCAAGAGAATTAGAAAAAAACCTACAACCTTTAACAAATTTTATTGTAGAAAAATATATTGACTTCTTGCCAAAATTGAATTATCCAATTCGAGTAGGTGAACACCCTAATACTGCTTTTGGTTTAACCTTTGCCTGGGATTATGCTAATGCAATTGAAAATGACAATTTGAAAAGCATAATAAACCAACGGGCTAAAATTTTTTACTTGAATGATGTGTCATGCCCTATGTCTTGGGAACCTGGAGGATTTGATTTTTTATCACCTTGCTTAGAAGAAGCCGCTTTAATGTTAAGAGTATTAGATAAAGAGGATTATAAAAAATGGTTATCTTTATTTTTACCACAATTGAAGGTAAAAGATTATGAATTAATTCCTGGAATTGTTTCTGACAGAACAGATGGGAAATTAGTACATCTTGATGGTGTTAATTTCAGCCGAGCATGGTGTTTGAATGAAATTGCAAATAAATACCCGGAATATTCTCATTTAAAAACAATAGCAAACAATCATATTAATTATTCATTACCAAGTGTTGTGGATGATAATTATGAAGGAGGTCATTGGTTAGGTTCTTTTGCAATCTATGCATTAAACTCAATAGATAATAAATGAAAAACATATTTAATAATATTGGTCCGGCTACCCTAATTGCAGCAGCTTTTATTGGTCCCGGAACCGTTACCCTTTGTAGTATTGCTGGTGTAAATTTTGGATATAATTTACTTTGGGCCATGCTATTATCAATAGCAGCAACTATTATTTTACAAGAAATGGCTGCCAGATTGGGTATCGTAACTCAAAAAGGTTTGTCAGAAGTTTTAAGGGAAGAAATAAAAAACCCTTTAATTAAATCAGTTTCGTTAATATTAATAATTTCAGCAATTGTCATCGGAAATTCGGCATATGAAGCTGGTAATATTAGCGGTGGAGTTTTGGGTTTAGGGACTTTAATACCGAATAATACCATTAATATTGGAAATTATACAATAAGTTATTTAAACTCATTAATTGGAGGGGTGGCATTTATTCTACTTTATATTGGAAATTATAAAATTTTAGAGCGAAGTTTAATCGTTTTGGTGATTTTAATGAGCTTGTCATTTGTTTTAACAGCTATAATTACAAAACCTGATATATTATCTATTTTTAAAGGAATATTCATTCCTAATGTTCCGGAAAATAGTTTATTGACCATTATTGGGTTAGTTGGTACAACTGTAGTGCCTTATAATTTGTTTTTACATGCCTCCTTGGTTAAAGAAAAATGGCATAAAAAGAGTGATTTGGCTTTGGCAAGAAAAGATACCATAATTGCTGTTGTTGTTGGAGGTTTTGTTTCTATGGCAATTATTATTTCAGCATCAGCTTCAAACTTGACATCAATAAATAATGCAATTGATCTGGCGAAAGGATTAGAGCCTCTTTATGGTGGAGCTGCAAAATATTTTTTAGCAATTGGATTATTTGCTGCAGGAATTACGTCTGCAATTACAGCCCCCTTAGCGGCAGCTTTCGTTGTCAAAGGAATATTTAACTGGAATGACGGATTAAAGTCCAAAAAGTTTAAAGCAGTATGGATGTTCATTTTGTTTTTGGGAGTATTGTTTTCTTCATTAAATATTAAACCAATTGAAATTATCAAGTTTGCTCAAATAACCAATGGTATGTTATTACCAATAATTAGTGGATTTTTATTATGGATAATGAATAAGAAGAATGTTTTGGGTAAATACTCGAATAATTTAACTCAAAACGTTTTTGGATTTATTATCTTAGTACTTACTATTTTTTTAGGGGTAAAAAGTATTTGGAAAGTATTTGAGACATTCTAAAATAAGCTTATGGATATTAATTGTGACCTTGGTGAAGGATTAGGTAATGACGCGCAAATTATGCCATTTATTAGTTCTTGTAATATAGCTTGTGGTGCTCATGCAGGAAATTTGAGTATTATGAGATCAACAGTTCTTTTAGCTAAAAAACATGATGTTAAAATTGGAGCTCATCCTTCATTTTCAGATAGAGAAAATTTTGGTAGAAAAGAAATGTTTATCCCAAAAGCTATATTGAAATCTAAAATAATTAATCAAATATCAACTTTAAGGGAGATTGCGGAAAATGAAGGAGTTAGATTGCATCATATAAAGCCACATGGAGCATTATATAATATGGCAGCAAAGTTTAATGATGTTGCCATGGCAGTAATTGAAGCAGTTGAATATTTTGATGAAGATCTTATTTTATACGTTCCTTACCGTTCTTTAATCGCTAGAAGATTGAGAGAAAGAAATATGCTTTTTTTTTATGAAACTTTTGCTGATAGAGCGTATAATGATGATCTTACTTTAGTCTCAAGAGATGAATGTGACTCTCTAATTGAAGATACAAATAGAATTTCAAAAAGAGTAAAACAATTAATTGATTTAGGTACTATAAATACAATTAATGGAAAAATCGTTAATATTAAATCAGACACTATTTGCGTTCATGGAGATAATCCTAATGTTGTTGAAATTGTAAAAGTTTTATCAAAAAAAATAAATAATTGAATTGGAAAAATATAAATTAAAATATAAACCTCTAGGAAGTATTTCTGTTTTAATTGAATGGCCTCAAAAAATTGATGATGATATTTTAAAAGATATTATTTTGTTTAGAAATGTTTTACAGTCTAAATTGAAAGGCTTAATTATAGATTCAGTTCCTACCTATAATTCATTAACAATTTTTATTGACTCAAGTAAGATAAAATATACAACTGCTGTCAAAAAAACTAAGGAAATTTATAAAAATATAGATAAAAAAAAGTTAAAGTTTGTTTCAAAATTATGGCAGATTCCTGTTTGTTATGATGATGAATATGGAATTGATCTAGAAGAAATTTCTCAAGAAAAAAAAATATCGAAACAAAAAATAATTCAGATCCATAGTGAGGTAATCTACGATGTTTATTTCATTGGTTTTTTACCTGGTTTTTTATATTTGGGAGG
>DAOVTF010000142.1 GCA_030633225.1 Flavobacteriaceae bacterium | reverse complement strand
TTATAATCATTTTAACATTTGCCAGCTCATTGTATCAATTAATTAAACAAAAACGTATTTCAGAGATCAAAACAGATTTTATAAATAATATGACACATGAGTTCAAAACTCCTATTGCAACTATTAATTTGGCAGTTGATTCTATTAAAAATCCTAAAATAATTGGCGAAAAAGAAAAAGTGATTCGCTATGTTGAAATGATCAAAGAAGAAAACAAACGAATGCATGCACAAGTTGAAAATGTTTTAAGAATATCAAAATTAGAAAAAAATCAGCTTGATTTGAGTAAGGATGTAGTGGATTTACACGACATAATTGAAGCAGCCGTAATTCACGTTAGTTTGATTATTTCTGATAGAGAAGGTTATATCAATGAGCATTTTAATGCCAAGCAAAGCGAAATATTAGCAAGTTCTTTACATTTAACAAATGTGATTACTAATATTTTAGATAATGCCATTAAATATTCAGAAGATTCACCAAAGATTGATATCTATACGGAGAATGCTGGTAACAGTATTATTGTAAAAGTTAAAGACCAAGGAATTGGAATGAATAAAAATGTACAACGAAAAGTGTTTAATAAATTTTATAGAGAACAAACGGGAAATATTCATAATGTAAAAGGTCACGGACTAGGACTTTCTTACGTAAAAAGCATTGTTGAAAGACATCAGGGCAGTGTTTTTGTAGAAAGTGAGAAAGGAAAAGGAAGTACTTTTATTGTTAAATTACCCTTAATTTAAATCAATTATTATGTCAAATAAAAAAATATTATTAGTAGAAGATGATCCTAATTTTGGAACAGTATTAAAAGATTATTTAGCATTAAATGACTATGATGTTACACATGCTAAAGACGGACTTGATGGTTTGATTTCATTCAAAAATGATGATTTTGATATCTGTATCTTGGATGTTATGATGCCAAAAAAAGATGGGTTTTCTCTTGCAAAAGATATAAGAACCGTTAATAAAGATATTCCTTTATTTTTTCTTACCGCAAAATCAATGAAGGAAGATGTTTTAAAAGGATATCAAGTTGGAGCTGATGATTATTTAAATAAACCATTTGATTCAGAAGTTCTTTTGTATAAAATTAAAGCTATTTTACAGCGAAAAGAAAAAGATAGTTCAAATGAAGACAATCAATTTGAATTTACAATTGGTGATTTTCATTTGAATTCAAAACTTAGACATCTATCCCATAAAGGGGGAGAGCCTAGAAAGTTATCGCCAAAAGAAAATAAGCTACTAAAGCTATTGGCCATTTATAAAAATGATTTATTACCTCGTGAAATGGCATTAACCAAAATTTGGCGTGATGATAATTATTTTACTTCTAGAAGTATGGATGTATACATTGCAAAATTGCGTAAATATTTAAAACCAGATGAAAAAGTTCAAATAATTAATATTCATGGCGAAGGTTTTAGACTGGTTGAAGAATAAAAAATAATTGACATCATAAATGTTTAAAAGCTGAATAATTTTTATTATTCAGCTTTTTTTGTTCAGTTTTGAATCAAATGATTAGCTTTATCCATGATTTAAAACTAGTATTTGATAATCAAAACTCCATGTCACAGCTTATTAAAATTTATAATGAAAATCCTAATCCTAAAGCGATTGAAAAAGTTATAAAAATTCTTAAAAATGGTGGGTTAATTATTTACCCAACTGATACGGTCTATGGTTTAGGTTGCGATATTACAAATAATAAAGCCCTTGAAAAAATTGCAAGAATAAAAGGGATTAAACTGGATAAGGCAAATTTTTCATTTATATGTTGTGATTTGAGCAATTTGTCAGAATATGTAAAACAAATTGATACGCCAACTTATAAAATTTTGAAAAGAGCCTTGCCGGGAGCTTACACCTTTGTTTTAAAAGGAAGTAACAAATTGCCAAAAGTATTTAAAAAGAAAAAAACAGTAGGAATAAGAGTTCCCAATAATAATATAATTAGAGAAATTGTTAGAGAATTAGGAAACCCAATTGTTTCAACTTCAATATATGATGAAGATGATGTTATTGAATATACTACTGATCCGGAATTGATTTATGAAAAATGGAAAGATAAAGTCGATCTGGTTATAAATGGAGGATATGGAGATAATCTTGCATCAACAGTAATTGATTTAACTTCTGAAGATATTGAAATTATTAGAGAAGGTAAAGGAGATATTGATATAATATAAGCATCAAGTCTACTCTTTTTTACGAAGTTCTTTATAATTTTTATTTAATTTCCTTAAAAAGTAACCATAAATAATTCTATAAATACACCAGAAAAGAAACAGTACAAAAGAAAAAATAACAATTGCAATTACCCAAACAAAAACCATATTTGTATTGTTAGGTAATTTTTCAATAAATAAATTAGAATTAAAGACTTTGTAAAAAACATGAATACCAATAATTGCTGCTAAGGTTAAATTGGTGTAAATATAATATTTGACAGTTTTTCTTGTTTTTAAAATATTATGTAACAAGCTTTTAACACTTGTGTCTGCCGAGATACTCTTATAATTTTTATAGAAAAAATATATAAATCCTATGATTATTATTATATAAATAATCGAATAAAATATCATTACATTGTCTAAATCATAAGTAAAATAAAATTCTTTTGTTGAAGTTCTATCTGAAAATAAGAATATAAGATTAGGTAAAATGAATTCTAATATACTTATGATTAATATCCATTTCACAACAGATGATGATTTTTTTTGAACCATATCATAAATATCACTTTCCGTGAATTTAATTGGTGATTCACTCTGATTTTGCCAGACGTTTTTTAATTTATCTAATTGGTCCATAATTATGGATTTAAAATATTTTTTAATTTAGTTTTTGTTCTATTCATCTTCACTCTTGCATTTACCTCGCTAATACCAAGTGTACTTGCTATTTCTTTATAATTTTTATCTTCTAGATATAATAGAGCCAAAGCTTTTTCAATATCGTTTAAACTATAAATAGCATTATATAATAGCTTTAATTGTTTATCTTTTGAATCGTCATAATCATGATATTCTAATTCTTTTAAATTATCATATATCTGAGAAGTATCAATACTTCTTTTTGATTTTCTATATAAAGATATGGCTGTATTAAAGGCGACACGGTACATCCATGTACTAAACTTAGAATCACCTCTAAACTTAGGGTAAGCTTTCCAAAGTTGGATAGTTATTTCTTGAAATAAATCTTTATGCGCAGCATCATTGTTTGTATATGATCTACAAACCTTATGAATAATGCTTTGATTTTTTTCTAATTCGTTAACAAATTTTTTTTCAAGTTCTTTGGTCACCTAATAAGTTGATTTAATAATTAGTAGTAAATTTAAATAAATTGTTACAAAATTTAGAAAAGAAAGGATTCTTTAATTCTTGATTTAAACGTTGTTTAATTCTAATATAAATAAGATTACATAAAAAATCAAACAAATTTTTCTATTAAAAAAAACAATTCATCCAGATAATTCTACAATTCGGTAATCTTAAATTTTATTATATGTGTTTTTACAAGACTTTTGAAGTGTAAAAAATAATATTAATTTTAAATATAGAACAATGATAAGAATTTTAGTAACACTAGTAGTTTATTTAATAAGTTTAGTTGGAATTGCACAAACAAATTCAATAACCGAAATAAAGAATAGTAAAGAAGAGAAATATCAAATTAATGTAGAGATTAACAAAATTATTTCAAACAAAGGTAAAGTGTATTTTGCCTTATACGATTCTGAGGATAATTTTAATAATAGAACTCCTTTAAAGGTTCAAGAATCTAAAATTGAAGATGGAATGGTTAATATAATATTTGATAATTTGATACCAGGAACATATGCTATAACTTGTTATCACGATTCAAATGACAATAAAAAAATGGACTTTGAAACAAATGGAAGACCTGTAGAAGATTTTGGTGTATCAAATAATGTAATGATTTTTGGCCCTCCACAGTTTGACAGTGCTAAATTTGATTTGACAGATAAAGACCTTACATTTGAGATAAAATTTTAAGTATTTAATATGAAAGGATGGCAAAACATAATAAAAATCACTATTATTTCAGGCGTTCTAGTATTTTTAATAGGCATGTTTTTATTTGGAGATGGACTTCAGATGCCAATGCAAAAAACTATTAAAGTATTTGGCATATATTTATTGTATGCTTTTGTGATGAGTCTAGTAAATGGTTATTTTTTCAACTATATACGTAAAGTACTTCCTTGGGAAACAAGTTCTAAAAAGCAATTAATATATGGGTTTATTGGCTCCTTGGTTTTATCAACATTAGTATTGGTATTTTTGAAATATTTTATTGAAGTAATTATTTATAATCAAGATCCATCAACATTTTTAAAGGGAAGTAAAACTTACTTTTTCTTTGGAATTTCTATTACCATCATAATTATTTTAATGTTTTATGTGTTTTATTTTTACAAATCTGTTGCACAACAAAAAGTTAATGAATCACAAATTGTTGCAAAAACAGAAACAGCAAAGTATGAGTCATTAAAAAGTCAAATAGATCCACATTTTTTATTTAATAGCTTAAATGTACTAACTTCATTAATTAGTGAAAACCCGGAAAGAGCCGAAAAGTTTACAACAAAATTATCAAAAGTATATAGATATGTTCTGGAGCAGAAAAATAAAGATTTAATACCCTTATCTGAAGAGCTTGAATTTGCAAAAACCTATATGGAATTACTGAAAATGCGTTTTGAAGATTCAATAGAATTTAATATTTCAGATAAGATTACCAATGTTGAGTATAAAATTGTTCCCTTGTCATTACAGTTATTATTAGAAAATGCAGTTAAACACAATGTAATAAATAATGAAATTCCTTTGGCAGTTAACATTTATGAAGAAAATGGATTTTTAGTAGTAAGTAACAATCTAAATAAAAAAACTAGCTTATCAAAAGGAACAAAATTAGGGTTAAATAATATTAAAGAACGATATAATTTAATCACCAAAAAATTAGTTTCGGTTAACCAAACTAAAGATGAATTCGTAGTTAAACTACCATTATTAACACAAAAAATCAGAAAGATGAAAACAAATATAAACGAAGAAGCAAAATATATAAAAGCAAGAAAAAAAGTAGAAGAGATAAAAGGGTTTTACTCTAGTTTACTATCCTTTTTTATAGTAATACCTTTTTTAATTTTTATATGGTATAGATATACACCAAATACAATACAATGGTTTTGGTTCCCAATATTTGGATGGGGATTTGGGTTAGTAGTTCAAGGCATGGGGGCATTTGCTAAGAATCCTTTTTTTGGAAATAATTGGGAAGAAAGAAAAATTGAAAAATTGATGAAAGAAGATGAAAAACAATATTGGGAGTAATAAATAATTTATTAAAATTGTTACAGTAAGTTCTATTACTGGGGAAGAAGTATAATTTTAAAACGATAAAACAATGAAAAATTTTTCAGAACAAGACAAATATATTAGGGCAAAAAAGAAAGTTCATAAAGTTAAAGGGTTCTATATGCATTTATTTTGGTATTTAGTTGTAAATATTTTTCTTTCAATAATGATATTTACAAATCTTGATGAAGGTGAAAGCTTTTTACAGTTTGAACATTTTACCACAGCATTCTTTTGGGGTATAGGATTAATGTTTCACGCTTATGGAGTTTTTGGAAAGAATTTATTGTTCTCAAAAGACTGGGAAGAAAGAAAAATTAAAGAGATTATAGAGAAGGATAAACAAGATCTATGGGAGTAAATTTTTGAAACGAATTTATCTAGTTTTAGGATAGTTTACTCATTTCATCGTAAAATTTATGAATCGGGAAACCCATAACATTAAAATAGCTACCTTCAATTTTTTCTATACC
>DAOVTF010000114.1 GCA_030633225.1 Flavobacteriaceae bacterium | reverse complement strand
ATTTCGATTCGTTAACCGTGCTAACATAATTTATTGGAATAATAAACTCTGTTCCGGCATTTGTTTTTCCATCAACATCAATTACTAATTCATCTGTATAACCTTTTAAATTAGTTTTACCTGCCAATAATCCAGTACCATAGTATAATGCATTTTCACTATCCTCAGTATTTAAAACTAATAAATTATCTGTATTTAATTCTAAATCAAGATACCACCTCTTAAATTCCTTGTGCGAAATGGTTCCCTGCATGATGCCAACCGTTTTCATCACATCATCTTGAACAGTCATAGGTTGAAATTCAAAAGTTTGATCATATAACTTTACTTTGGCATTTTCAATAAAATTATAATTTACATTTAAATATGGTAGTTCAATACCAGCTCCAACCAAATTTATTTCACCATCAATATTTGGATTTTTAATAATTCCAGTTAAAGTTACCTCTCCCGAAGCAAATCCTCTAATATTTGTAAGTACGTTTTTACCAAGCGGGCTAAAAGCATTAATTTTAAAATTATCAAAATCTACTGAAGCTATCACGGTAGGATTTTCAGGGTTAAGATCAATACTACCTTTTGAAGAAAAACTTTTTAAATCACCATTAATCAGCTCTATATTAAAGTTGTAATTTTTTGTAGATTGATCACTTTCTGCCTTTACGGAAAGATCACCATAATAATCATTATTTATATTGAAATAATTAATTGTCAAGTCGGCATAAGGAAGAGTCTTCCCCTTTATTTTTTTGAAATTTATTGAACCATTCAATTTGCCATCAACTCTAACACTATCAATATCAGGTGTTACATCGTACAAATTAACATTTTCTAATTTTAAATCTATGTATTGCGTAGCTGTACCATTGACCAATCCTGCAAGATCAATATGCTGATTTCCAGATACCATATTAATATTGTCAATGGCATAAGTTTTAAAATTTTCATCAAAAACTAGCTTGTTTTGATTATTATTATTTGGATTAATATTCCAAATATTATTTTTAAATTGAATTTCTGATTTTTTAATACCAAAGACTGACTGATTTTTTTCATTTATAGTATGGTAAAAACTAAATTCATAGGACTCTTTCAGCTCCTTTCCACCAATAAAATCCGCTTGTACAAATAAAGTATCGTTCAAAACAATATTCACCATATTCACATTTGCAATATTATAGTATTTTGAATCTACTTTATCAACACTTAGCAGGGTATTATATAAGGGGTTTTCATTATCTATTTGCATATTTATATCTTCTATAAACACATCAAATGCTTCAACATTAGGTGATTTAACAGATAATACAAATTTGTCTTTATCTGAATTTATTTCTCCTTTAATAATTGTATTTGCTCCTAATTTTACTTTTGGAAAAAAAACATCAATTATTTTATTATAGATACTAAAACGAAAATCAAGAAATTGACCACTTGAAACTATCTCTTTTTGATAATTTCCATATAAACTTCCCAAAGAATTCTTCGCAAGTTTACCTAATTCTTTAAATTTAAAATTACCAATAACTGATCCGTTTATAATATCTGTTGAATTTATATAAACCTCTCTAATACTATCTTTTCTTTTTGAAGAAATATCAAAATCTTTAAAACTGTATATATCATTATGATTTATATAAACGGCATCTATAAATTTAATATCACCTTGAATATTATCAAGGTTACTACCTACAAGATTTATATCAATTTTACCTTTTAAAATAGATCTTTCATCCCTTGTAAAAAGATTTAGTTTATAAAAATCAGCAAAATCTACATCGGCATTGAAATCAAAAATATATTTCTCTTCCGAAAAATCAGCTAAACCCTTAAATACCAACTGAATTCCTGGATCATTTACAATCAATTCTCCATTAAAACGCTTGTCTTGTAAAATTCCATTAATATCAATATTTGAATAAGTATATCCTTTATATTGATGTTTTGTGACTTTACCAGATATTTTTGTATTGATATTTCCCATTGTGGTGCCTTTACCATCAATTTCTCCAACCATCGATAGTTCTCCAATCAAGGAATCATTTACAAATTTTCCCAGGTTAAAATCAATTAATTCAATTTTTCCTTTATATAAAGCATTTTCAATTTGATCAAAATTAGTAAGTTGAACATCAACTTTCGAATTACCTATATCTGACCTAGTATTTAAATTAGCATCAATGGATGATCTTGTTAAAAATACTTTACCATTACTTGAAAAATAACCAGCTTTTTCAAGGGAAACTGGAATTTTACCACCCAATAATTTTGGAAACAAATTAACCAAGTGATCATAACTTGAACTAAGCTTTTTTATATCTGCCTCCATTTTAAAATTTTCAGAATGTAAGACATCTTTTAATTTAACAGTTCCTTTAAAAGATGAATTTCTATCAGATTTTAAATCGATATCATTTAATACAAAATCATTTATAGTTCCTATTGCATGTGTAGTAATATGAATCTGATCATTTTTACCGAATTCATCATAAAGTTTTTTTAAATCGGGTAAAACAATATCTGCAGACTTAATATTGGCATCAATTTGCACTTTATCTGTAAAATTTGATAAATCTCCTTTATTATAATTTAAAACTATATCAGCCGTAAGTTTAGATTTTTCGGTTTTTAACACCGTTTCTAAAAACTCCATTTTAGTATCGGAAAAACTAAAATCTGTTTTAAAATCAACAATATTAATATTATGATTCTCAATGGTTTTCAAGTCGTGAATTGATGCACTTACATTGGAACCATTAACTTTGAAGTTATCAAAATAACCACCAATATTTGAATAATAAACTATAGGTGTTTCTTTTTTGTTCTCATCAGTTAACACAAAATTTAAATTAACAATATTTATAGATGAAGAAGTTAGCTTAAAAGTTTTTTCACTTTTCTCTTCATTTTCAAATTTCTGTATAAAAATTGTAAAATTATTACTTTCTTCATCTTTATAAGTTTTCATCAAAAATTTACCATTCTCTAATTTAATATCACCAAACTTTAAATTGCTTTCAAAAATATTTTTATAATCTAAAACAGACGTTTTTAAATTTTCGGCAAATATTAAAGTATCTTGATGATGGTCTTTAATCAAAATATTTTTTAATTGAATTGTTCTTAATGAGGAAAGATCTACCTTGTCAATTTCTATGGAAGTGTTGTATTTTGAATTAACCTTACTGGTTACTACATTTGCTAATTTTGTTTGTACGGATGAAAAAGATAGTAAAACACTCAAAACAACCATTATTAATATGATTATTAAGAAAAATCTAAGTACTATTTTTTTAAGTCGCTTAATAATTTTTATTTCTAAATTTGCAAGTCCAAAAGTAAATGTACAATTTTTGTACCTAAAATTTAAAGATGCATAAAAAATCTATTTATATTCTTTCAATTGAGTCTTCCTGCGATGATACTGGAGCTGCAATATTACAAAATGATACTGTTTTATCAAACGTAATTGCCAATCAAAAAATTCATGCCGCTTATGGCGGAGTTGTACCCGAATTAGCATCAAGGGCACATCAACAAAATATCGTTCCGGTTGTTCAACAGGCTATTGAACTAGCCGGGATTAGTAAAAAAGATATAAATGCTATTGCCTTTACTCGTGGCCCGGGATTAATGGGGTCGTTATTAGTGGGGACTTCTTTTGCTAAATCACTATCTATTGCGTTAAACATTCCACTCATTGCTGTAAATCATATGCAAGCTCACGTTTTAGCTCATTTTATTAATGAAAAGAATCAAAAAAAACCTCCATTCCCCTTTTTATGTCTAACTATTAGTGGTGGTCATACGCAAATATTAAAAATAATCAATTATAATGAGTTTGAAATATTAGGAGAAACTATTGATGATGCAGTAGGTGAAGCCTTTGATAAATCTGCAAAACTATTAGGTTTGCCATATCCGGGAGGACCTTTAATTGATAAATATGCTAAATTAGGTAACAAAACTGCTTTTAAGTTTACTGAACCAAAAACTTCTAATGAATTAGATTTTAGTTTTAGCGGATTAAAAACTGCTATCCTCTACTTTTTACAGAGAGAACATAGAAAGGATGAAAATTTTATCAAAAACAATTTATATGATATTTGTGCCTCTATTCAATATACTATTGTAAATATTTTAATGAAAAAATTAAAATTAGCTAGTACTAAAACAGGAATTAAGAATATTGCTATTGCAGGTGGTGTTTCTGCTAATTCTGAAATTAGAAAAACTCTAAAAGCATTTGAAAATTCATTAGGATGGACTACCTATATCCCAAATTTTGAATATACTACTGATAATGCTGCAATGATTGGAATTGTGGGATATTTCAAATATTTAAATAATGATTTTGATGAAGAAAACACTATGGCAACTTCAAGGTTAAAAATAAATGAATAGTCCTATTTAAGAATATCAATCACTTAAAAGTTCTGGGTGATTAACTATAAGTTCTATTTTTCTAATTATTACTGTTATTTGATTCATTTGTTCTTCAATACTGCTAAAAAATATACTTACATCCCTATCCTTCCAGCTATCTGATATTACTCTTGCTCCTAAACTAATTCTTAAAATTGCACTTTGTTTATTTGATTTGTGTAAAACCTTAACAGCTTGACCAATATGACATTTTTGAGTAGCTATTCGAAGTACTTCTAATGATGAATTTTCAAAATCACTTGATATATCAGAGTTTAATAATAAATATAGTTTCTTTACATTTTTTTCATCTAAAATATTCTCATCTTTTTTGATGAAAAAAGGAAAAATTGTTCTAATATTTTTTAATCCAGTATCTTCTTTTTTTTCTGAATGAATTTGAAACTCTTCATCAAATAGTTGTTCTAAAAACGGAGCTTCTTTTATTGATTCTTCCACATAATTACAAAACATTTCAATACCCAAATTTCTATATAATAGAGGTGTTTTAAAATATCTTTTCATTTCTGTGATAGCCGCATGCCACCTCATGGATGCGCCATAATTAAAACCACTTGATAATTCTTTAGAGCAAATCCAAGATTCAGGCCAATCAGAATAATTATAATAACTTGTCAAACCACTTGGTAAAATTTCATTTTTTAATTCCTTTTTCTTACTTACTTTTTTAGGAATTATCAAAGCTCCTGCATAAGGAGGTCCTGTAAAATATTTACTCCCTGTAATAGTAACTATATATCCCTTATTTATATAATCAACAATATCTTTTGAATCTAATCTTAACTGAGATCCATCTACTATAATTTGTAGAGACAAATTCTCAATTTCACTTATTTGCTGTAATAATTTTTCACTTGGTGCCTGATATCCTAATTTAGATTGATCCATAGTGTGCAAGACCAAATATCTACCTAGATCATTGGCTTTTATAACAGCTTCTAAAACCTCGTCATCTAATCGTGAAGCTGTTTTTAAGTTGCCTTTATTATCTCTAAAAGGAATTTCTGTCAAACTAATTGGTCGAAACCCTTCAATCATTTCCCCTTTCTTGATTGGCAATCCCAATGCTGTATTATTTTCAAAATGACAACCTGTTAAAGCTGCAGGGACACCACTTCCTGTTTCATCAGATCCAACTAAAATATGTGCTATTTCTTTCTTTGTAATTATTTGCGTAATACCTGCTATTTGTAATGCTGAATCTGTACCTGAAGGTGAAAAAATAATTTGACAACCTTTATTCAAGTTTAGCACATTTTTTAAATCAGATTTTAATAATTCTGAAAAATCAAATGCAGCCTTCTTTTTACCTTTTAATAAACTTTTATTAATCAAATTAATTCTTGAGTTTTCCGTTTTATTAAAGGCATAATTTGAAACGCTTGTTGCCGTTGAAGAAGCAAAAGTAAATGCTTCAGGTCTTGGAAATGGTCGACAACCATATTTATTAAGCAACTCATCTTCATCAATATTCAATCTAAGATCACCACCAGACATCAATAACAATTCCGTTGGTCTTGCAAGACATTTTATTATGGCTGTCCAAGATTTTTTTAATTTTTTTCTAGAAGATGAATACCCATGAAATGATTGTAACTTTTCTAAAAGTTCGATTCTTAAATTTAAAATATTCTTCTCAGAAGATCCTTTTTCTTTTATTGAATCTATCAATAAGTAGTTTTCATTCTCTAACTCGTTCTTATCTTTTTTTGGAAGTAAATTATAGAATAAACTTGTTACACTAAAGGCAGCATAATCATACAATAAAATGGAAGATTTATCTTGTTCAAATGCTCTGTACCAAATTTGCCATTCAATACCATATCTTATGTACAATAATGCTAAAACTGGATTATTTATTACTATCGAGCCAATTGTTATCGATTCTCCAGGAATAATTTTAAATATTTCCGGTTCTTCTTTTGATAGAATTATATTAATGCCATCAATTTTAGGAACATTACCAAATCTCGCAAGAATTCGAATTAGGTTATTTACATTTTCTTTTTTTGATAAATTATTGTTACTTAATTGACTGGTAAAAAGAAGTTTACTAGGCATATGAATTTATTTGAAATTCTAATTATAAGACCAATGATGAGGCAATTCGTTTATAGATACCTTTTTCTAATTTTTCTCTAATTGAAGAAAAGGCAATAATTGTTTCTTTGACATCTTCTAAATTATGTGCAGCAGTTGGAATTAATCTTAATAAAATCATTCCTTTTGGAATTACAGGATAAACAACTATAGAGCAAAATATTCTATGGTTTTCACGAAGGTCATTAACCAT
>DAOVTF010000013.1 GCA_030633225.1 Flavobacteriaceae bacterium | reverse complement strand
TTATAATATAATTACAAAAGAGTTAAATGAATATTTAATTGATCTTTTTCTTAAATCTTCTGAATTATTTTACACTAACAATATGTTATATTTGCTCGGAGGTTATAAAAAAAATGAATATTCTAAATCAGCTTCTCGAGGCTTTTATGGTATAGATTTAAACGAATTTGAAATAACAAGAATTAATAAATCAACAACTTTTTAAAAATATTGCTACAAAAAATTAACAATAACAAATGAAAATAAAATCAGCCAAATTTGTAATAAGCAATACTGATGTTTCTAAATGCCCAAAAGAAGAAATACCAGAATATGCTTTTATAGGTCGTTCAAATGTTGGAAAATCTTCTTTAATAAATATGCTAACAAATCATAAAAAATTGGCAAAAATTTCTGGCAAACCAGGTAAAACACAATTAATTAATCATTTTATCATTAATGATAATTGGTTTTTGGTTGATTTACCGGGATATGGTTTTGCAAAAGTCTCTAAGGACAAACGAAAAACATTTCAAAAATTTATTAAAGATTATTTCAATAAAAGAATGCAATTGGCATGTTCTTTTGTTTTGGTTGACACTCGTCATGAACCTCAAAAAATAGACTTGGAGTTTATGGAGTTTTTGGGCGAAAATGGAATTCCTTTTGCTATTATTTTTACAAAAACTGATAAATTAAATAAGTCAGCTCTTCCTAAAAATATTGCGGTTTATAAAAAGATATTGCTTGAAACATGGGAAGAATTACCACCATATTTTATAACTTCATCAACAAATGAAGCTGGGAAAGAAGAAGTATTAGATTTTATTGATAATGTAAACCAAAGTTTAGCCTAAAATAAATTTGACTAAACTTTAGAAAACCAAACTTCAATCAAACTTTCTCCCCATTCCTCTGCCTTTTCCACCGCCATGCATCTCTTTTTCATGTGCCATAAACCAATCTGGTTTTTCTAACTCATTATCAAACATGTACTCAGCTATTTTTCTCAACTCCGCTTCATTAAAGCTTTGCTTCGGCATGACTTTAAATTGCGAAACTGCTCCTCTCATTATTGCGTTTTCCTCAATTGGGTTTATTGCCCATTTAGAAACTGCTTCAACAAATTCCTCTTTGTCCCTATACATTCTTAAATATCTTTTTTTCACAGCAATCATTGGTGGTGCAATAATATCATCATGAGATGGAGCATTAATGCTGTGGCAAGCATAACACTGATTCTTAAGTAAAGTATATGCCTCAGACTCTTGCGTATTTTTAACATTTGGTATTTTATCTACTACTTGAGTAATTTCTTTTTTATGCTCATTACAAGAAGCAAATAATACTACGATTATAAAAAGGTAAACTATATTATTTTTCATATTATTCATTTTAAAATTTAATTATTACATTGTTCATGAGAACCATAAACAATATCATCAAACTCCTCTACCGAAATAAATTGAGGGTCGTAAGAGCCATTTAAATTATCCAAATTATTAATATATGATCTAAGATGATTTCTAGATCCACAATTCAATTTTTGATACATGTCTTCAATATCAAGATGATCTGTATTTGAAATAAAAGTATTTAAATCATTTATATCCAAATCTTCAACAGTTGCTCCAACAATTAATGCGTCTTCAAGAGATTTTTCAGATAATTCTGTTAAATCATCATATAATTCTTGCAATACATCATTAGAAAATTTCCCTCTTTCCTCTAAAGATAAATCTTGAATACCATATTTATCTAATATAACGGTCACACTATTCATATGAGATTGCTCGCTATTCGAAATGTTTTTAAATATATTTTGACCAAATATATCGTATGAATATAAATATACATCTCGTGCTAATTTTTCTTCTTCTTTTAAGAATTGTAAATCTTCCATTTCTTGTTGTGAAAGCTCATCATCAACTTCGATTACTTCATCAGAATCATTGCACCCTAAAAACAGGAAAAGCAATACAAAATACTTTATTAACTTCATAATTATTGTTTTTTATTTTTTAATTAGTTTATTCTAGTAAGACTATAAACTTAATTAATAGTTTAATCAAAAAATTTTGTTTTCATGTTACTTAGGTCACATTAACCGTTTAATAATTAATTCATTACTGTAGAATAATAAATTTGTATTTTTACGATTTAAACCCCATTAAATGCACAGCACCAAAAAGAACTTACAAATATTATTTGAAGATAATCATATCATTATCATTAATAAACGTGTTGGAGACATTGTACAGGGAGATAAAACAGGTGACAAACCTTTAAGTGATGTTGTAAAAGAATATATTGCCATTAAATACAACAAACCTGGCAATGTTTTTATAGGTGTTGTACATCGATTAGACAGACCAACAAGTGGTATTGTGATTTTTGCACGTACTTCAAAAGCTTTAGAACGCTTGAATAAAATGTTACGTGAAAAGACCATTCAAAAGACCTATTGGGCAATTGTAAAAAACTCTCCTCCTAAAGACTCAGATACTTTGGTTCATTTTTTAAAAAAGAATCCTAAGAATAATAAATCAACAGCTTATAAAAAAGAAACAGAAGGAAGTAAAAAAGCAATTTTACATTATCAATTAATTCAAAAATTGGATAATTATGCTTTACTTGAAATTGATTTAGAAACGGGTCGTCATCACCAAATTAGATGCCAATTAGCAAGTATAGGTAGCCCTATTAAAGGAGATCTTAAATATGGATTTAACCGAAGCAATAAAAATGGTGGTATACATTTACACGCAAAAGAGATTGAATTTATTCATCCCGTTAGTAAAGATAATATTAGTGTTGTAGCACCTTTACCTGATGATGTTATTTGGAATGCTATTAATATAAAATAGATTTTAACTTGCTCTTTTATCTGTATCTAAAATTGCATATTCAAAAGTATCACTCCAACCATTTTTTAATGGTAGCACTTTTCTACATCTTCCTTCTTTAATCATTCCTGCTTTTTCCATAACTTTTAACGACGCTATATTTTCAACAGCACAACCGGCTTCAATTCTATGTAAATTCAAATCTTTAAAACAATAATCTAATATGCACTCTAAAGATTCAGTTGCATAACCTTTACCCCAATAATTTGGATGTAATTTATACCAAACTTCTCCACTATTAAATACTTCTCTACCTAAATTCAAACCAAAAAGACCAATAAACTTTTCGTTTTGTTTATCTAGAATTGTAAAAGTATAGTTGGTTATTTTTTCTTTTTGAATCGCTTCGACCCAATCTTCTAAAAATGATTTTGTTACCTCTACGTTTTTAGGCAAACCCAATGTATTAAAACGGTCTGTCTCTGGTAACGTCAATAGTTGATGAATTGCATTTAAGTCCAAAGCTTTTACCAGTCTTAATTTAAGGTTATTTGTTGTTAACTTAATCATTGAAATAAATTTTTTTTAATCCATACTTTAAAAAGATAATGGTAGAGTTCGTTTCACTTTTACTCTTTTTCCATCTTGTATTGCAGGTTTCCATTTAGGCATATTTTGGATTATTTTTTTTGCTTCATTATCAGTAATGGAATCAGCACCCTTAATCAAATTAACGTCAACAATAGATCCATCCGTATCAATGTAAAAGCTTATTTTAATTTTTTGACCTTTACTAGATGAAGGAATATTTACATAATTTATACTTTCCTTTAGATATAAAACTAAAGCTTCTCTTCCTCCTGGAAATTCTGGTTGAATTTCAAAATCATAATATTCCACTTCATCCCCTTCAATATTCCAGCATTTACCTTCTACTAAATTTTCTTTTTTATATAAGTCCTTTCTTTTTAATTTACCATTTTCCCAAAAAGAATAAAAATATCCATCTTTTTTTTTCTTCGTATAATTCCCTTCAATATGAATTTGCCCATTCTCATACCAAATTGTATTTTTTTCTAAACTTTTATTCTTTTTATAATAATTAGAATAAATTCTCTCTATCTTAATTTTTCCATTTAAATTAAATGTTTGTTCCGCTACTTTTTTACCGTGATCAGTATCTTGAATCACAATACGATAATATTTAGCAAGCTCTTTCTGATCTATCTTTTTATACTTTTTATCCAGATAAATAGTATCTTGAGAATAACCGTTTATTGCAAGGATAAAAAATATTAAAACAAATACTAATTTCATATGTTCTTTTGTAATGATTTGAATCTAGCTTACTTTAAATCAAATAGTCTCCCAAAATTATAATTAACAAACTAATTGTAAATCAAAAATACAGCGTTAAGTTAATAGAACTAAATCAAAAATTGAAAAAGTTGCGGATTATCATTCAAGTACTCTCCTAAAAAACCAAGTTCCTTCATTCTTTTTACCATTGGAGCATAATCCTCTTTATTCTTTAATTCAATACCAACTACGGCAGCACTTCTTGCTCTACTATTCTTTTTAGTATATTCAAAAAAAGTAATATCGTCATTTTCTCCTAAAACTTTAACCACAAATTCTTTTAAAGCCCCTGCCCTTTGCGGAAAATTAATAATAAAATAATGCTTTAATCCTTCAAATAATAAGGCTCTTTCTTTAATTTCTTCCATACGAGAAATATCATTATTACCACCACTTACAACACAAACTACATTTTTACTTTTTATTTTTTCTTTGTAATAATCTAAAGCTGCGATTGATAAAGCTCCTGCCGGTTCTACAACAATAGCTTTTTCATTATACAATTTAAGTAATGTGGAACAAATTTTTCCTTCCGGGACAGTTATCACATCATCAATAAATTTATTACAAATATCAAATGTGATGTCACCAACTTTTTTGACAGATGCACCATCAACAAATTTATCAATACTTTGGAGTTTTGTGTTTTTATTATTCTTAATTGAGGTTTTTAAAGAGGGTGCCCCTTCAGGCTCTACTCCAATGATTTTGGTGTTAGGACTCAATTGCTTAAATACACTAATAATTCCGGAAGCTAAACCTCCTCCTCCAACCGGAACAAAAACATAATCTATTGGATTTTTAACATCATCAAGAATTTCCAAACCTATAGTTCCTTGACCAGCTATAATCTTTTCATCATCAAACGGATGTACAAATTCATATTTATTTGCTTCACAATATTCTTTTGCAATAGCATAACATGCATCAAAAGTATCACCATTTAATCTCACTTCAATATTTTCCTTTCCAAACATTTCAACCTGCCGAATCTTTTGTTGCGGAGTTGTGGAAGGCATAAAAATGACTCCATTAATATCTAAAAAATGACATACTTGAGCCACGCCTTGCGCATGATTACCAGCACTAGCACAAACAACAGTTTTTGCATTTTTATGATCAACTAAATCTTTAATTTTATTGAATGCTCCTCTTATTTTATAAGAACGTACTCTTTGCAGGTCTTCACGCTTAAAAAATATATTTGCTTCATATCTTTCAGAAAAATTCAGCATTTTAATCAATGGAGTATGCTTTACCAATTCTTTGATATTTTGCTGAGCTTTTTCAATTTCATCTAATGAAATTTTTTGACTTATACTATCCATAAATCTTAAAATTGTTTTTATAAATTTAATAAAAAAACCACCGATTTCAAATTTAAGAAACCGATGGCAACATTCTATTAATTAATATTTAGGTTACGCTAGTTTCAAATATTATAAAATATTAATCATAGCCGTCATCGATTCTCTTAATTCAGCACCAATAATTTCTACCGGGTGAAATCTAATCTCTTCATTAATTGCAATTAATTTTTGATTATCAACACCGTTATCTTTTCCATCACCAAAAGGTTTACCAATAACATCTGTTTCAATATTTTTCATAAAATCACTTAATAATGGTTTACATGCATGATCAAACAAATAACAACCATATTCTGCTGTGTCAGAAATAGTTGCATTCATTTCATATAATTTTTTTCGTGCAATGGTATTTGCAATTAAAGGTGTTTCGTGCAAAGATTCGTAATATGCCGACTCTTCAATAATACCGGCTTCGGTCATTGTTTCAAAAGCCAATTCAACTCCGGCTCTTACAAATGCAACCATTAAAACTCCATTGTCAAAAAATTCTTGCTCTGATATATTTTTATCTATAGCTTTAGTTTTTTCAAATGCCGTTTCACCAGTTGCAGCCCGCCAGGTTAACAGATCTTTATCATCATTTGCCCAATCTTCCATCATATTTTTTGAAAACTCTCCTGAAATAATATCACCCATGTGCTTATGAAATAACGGACGCATAATATCTTTTAATTCTTCTGATAATTCGAATGCCTTAATTTTAGCCGGATTAGATAAACGATCCATCATATTAGTAATACCGCCATGCTTTAAAGCTTCTGTAATTGTTTCCCAACCATATTGAATTAATTTCGCGGCATAAGAGGGTTCAATACCTTTTTCAACCATTTTATCAAAACTCAAAATAGATCCTGTTTGCAGTACACCACATAAAATGGTTTGTTCACCCATTAAATCAGATTTTACTTCGGCAATAAATGAAGAGTCTAAAACTCCAGCTTTGTCACCACCAGTTGCTACAGCATAAGCTTTTGCTTGTACAAAGCCTTTACCTTGAGGATCATTCTCAGGATGAACAGCAATTAATGTTGGCACACCAAATCCTCGTTTATACTCTTCTCTAACTTCCGATCCTGGTGACTTAGGTGCAACCATGATTACAGTTAAATCATCACGGACTTGCATTCCTTCTTCTACAATATTAAAACCATGAGAATAAGATAATGTAGCTCCTTTTTTCATTAAAGGCATAACCGTATTAACAACTGAAGTATGTTGTTTATCTGGAGTTAAATTAATTACAACATCTGATGCTGGAATAATTTCTTTGTAAGTTCCAACTGTAAACCCATTTTCGCTTGCATTTTTATAGGACTGGCGTTTTTCCTTAATTGCACCTTCTCTCAAAGCATAAGAAATATCTAATCCAGAATCTCTCATATTCAATCCTTGATTTAATCCTTGTGCTCCACAACCAACAATTGCAATTTTTAATCCTTTTAAAACTTCTACACCATCAACAAATTCTGATGGATCCATAAACCTACATTTACCTAATTGTGCTAATTGATCTCTTAGCGAAAGTGTGTTAAAATAATTTGCCATTATAATTTTATAATAATTTAATTTAATTGTTTTTTTAATATTTCTGAAATTTTCATCTCTTCCTTGGTAACTGATATTCTTCCTGATCGTACAAATTGCATGATACCATAAGGTAGTATTTGATTATAAAGTTTATCAATCTCTTCTTTTCTACCCGATTTTTCAATTACAAAAAACTCAGGTGTAACAGTTACAATTTGCGAATTACTTTTCTTTATAATATTTTGAATTTGGCGTTTTTCAAAAAGAAGTTTTGATTTTATTTTAAACAAAGCCGTTTGCAAATAAATAGATTCTTCATTGGTATGGTAATACGCTTTAATTACCTCCACTTGTTTTTCTATTTGACCAATAACTTTTTTGATAAGATCTTCAGTTGAATTTACAACAATAATTAATCTTGTAACGTTTTCAATTTCAGAATTTGAAGCAGTTAAACTCTCAATATTAATATGTCTTTGTAAAAATATACTCGATATTCTGTTTAACAATCCTAAATTGTTTTCTGTATAAATTGATATGCTATATAAAACTTTTTTCATGATAATTTTTATTTTAATCTAATATCTGAAACTGTTGCTCCAGTTGGTATCATTGGAAAAACATTTCCTTCTTTCTCAACAACTACTTCTAAAAAATAAGATTCTTTTGAATCAATCATTTCAGAAATACTTTTTGCCAGATCACCTCTTTTAGTAACTCTATTTGCTTTTATTCCATATCCTTCTACAATTTTAATAAAATCAGGATTGGTCATTACTGTTGATGCATACCTTCTATCAAAAAACATCTCTTGCCATTGACGAACCATTCCTAAAAATTCATTGTTTAAAACCACAATTTTTACCGGCACTTTAGTTTGTAAAATAGTACCTAATTCTTGAATGGTCATTTGAAAACCTCCATCTCCAATAATGGCAACAACTTCTCTTTCAGGTGCTCCCATTTTAGCACCTATTGACGCCGGTAAGCAAAATCCCATTGTACCTAAACCACCTGAAGTTATTACGCTTTTTGATTGCTTAAAATTCGCATATCTACTTGAAAACATTTGATTCTGACCTACATCAGAAACAATGATTGCTTCACCTTTTGTTTCTTTATTAATAGCCTTCATCACTTCACCCATGGTCAATCCTTCTTTGGTTGGGTTCAATTGCTCGTTGATCACTTTATCAAACTCAACATCATATAAGTCTTTAAACTTTTTAATCCATTTTGAATGTTTATTTGAATCTATAAGCGATAATATTCCTGATAAAGTTTCTTTTACATCACCTAAAACAGCAACATCAGTTTTTACATTTTTATCAATTTCAGAAGGATCAATATCAAAATGAATTATTTTGGCCTGCTTAGCATAAGTTTCTAAATTACCGGTAACCCGATCGTCAAAACGCATTCCAATTGCAATTAAAACATCGCAATCATTGGTCAAAACATTAGGTGCATAATGTCCGTGCATACCAACCATACCCACATTCAAATCATGTTTGGTTGGTAGAGCTGATAAACCTAATAAAGTTGATGCTGACGGAATATCTGCTTTTTCAATAAATGCTTTAAATTCACTTTCTGCATTACCCAAAATAACACCTTGACCAAATACAACAAATGGTTTTTTAGCATTATTTATCAAATCAGCAGCAGCTTTAACTTGCTTATTATCTAATTTAGGAATAGGATGATAACTTCTAATTCTTTCACATTTTTTATAAGAAAAATTCAGTTCTTCAAACTGAGCATCTTTAGTAATATCAACTAAAACCGGGCCTGGACGACCTGATTTAGCAATAAAAAACGCTTTTGCCAATATTTCTGGTATTTCTGAAGCTTTGGTAATTTGATAGTTCCATTTTGTAACCGGGGTAGAAATACTAATAATATCCGTTTCCTGAAAAGCATCACTTCCTAAAAGATTTGAACTTACCTGACCAGTTATGCATACCAAAGGAGTAGAATCTATTTGTGCATCCGCAATACCGGTTATTATATTTGTTGCACCCGGACCCGAAGTAGCTATAACAACTCCAACTTTTCCTGAAGCACGAGCAAACCCTTGAGCAGCGTGAATTGCTCCTTGTTCATGTCGAGTTAATACATGATGTAATTCATTTTGATATTTATAGAGTTCATCATAAACCGGCATAATTGCCCCTCCAGGATATCCATAAATTAAATTTGCATCTTCGGCTAACAAGCATTTTACAACTGCTTCCGAACCCGATACTTTCACTCCCTTTTTATTATCCACTTTTTGTTCTTGTTTTGTTATTGTCTCCATAATTTATTGTTTATGGTTAAATCTATATCTAAACTATTATCTTTTTACTTTTCGTTTTAAAACTTATCTGTTACACAACCTTCAGATGCTGAAGAAACCATTTTTGCGTATTTATATAAAATTCCTTTCTTATGTTTTGGAGCTGGTTGTTCCCATTTTTCTTTTCTTTCTTCTATTTCATTTGCCGATAAATCAACACTAATCTTGTTATTTGCAGCATCAATTGTAATCTTATCTCCATTTTCCAACAAAGCAATTAAACCTCCCGTTTGTGCTTCTGGTGTAATATGACCTACAACAAAACCGTGTGTGCCTCCTGAAAATCTACCATCTGTTATTAGAGCAACCGACTTACCCAAACCAGCACCCATGATCATTGAAGTTGGTTTCAGCATTTCTGGCATTCCAGGACCTCCTTTTGGACCAACATAACGAATAACGATCACATCTCCTCTTTTGGCTTTCCCAGTGCTTATTCCTTGATTTGCTTCATCTTCGCTATTAAAAACTACGGCTGGACCTTCAAATAAATTTCCCTCATAACCACTTATTTTGGCAACTCCACCTTCTTCAGCAAGATTACCAAACATGATCTGTATATTTCCTGTTTGCTTTAGAGCTTCTTCTGACGAATGAATTACATCTTGTTCAAATTCTAAAGCTCTAACACTTTCTAAATTTTCAGCAATCGTTTTTCCGGTAACGGTCAAACAATCACCATGAATCAATCCTTTCTCTAAAAGATATTTCATCACAGCTGGTGTACCTCCAATATCATGAACATCTTCCATTAAATACTTACCACTGGGTTTTAAATCGCCAATAACCGGAGTACGATCACTTACTTTTTGAAAATCATCTAAAGTGAATTCAATATCAGCTGCATGAGCAATTGCTAAAAAATGCAAAACAGCATTGGTTGAACCGCCCAAAGCATTCACAACAGTTATAGCATTTTCAAGTGATTTTTTAGTGATGATGTCTAAAGGTTTTAAATCTAACTCTAACAGATTTTTAATCGCCGAAGCAGTTCTCTTTGCTTCCTCATCTTTTAAAGGATTTTCTGCCGGAAGAGATGAATTAAATGGTAGTGAAAATCCTAAAGCTTCAATAGCAGAAGCCATAGTATTTGCGGTATACATACCTCCACAAGCACCAGGCCCAGGACAAGCCTTTTTAATAATACTTTTGTATTCGGCTGCATCAATAGTTCCTGCAACTTTTTTTCCTAAAGCTTCAAAAGCCGAAACTATATTTAATTTCTCACCATTATGGCAACCTGATGCTATTGTTCCTCCGTAAACCATTATTGAAGGTCGGTTTAACCTCAACATAGCCATAACCGATCCTGGCATATTTTTATCACAACCAACAACTGGAACTAAAGCATCGTAACTTTGTGCATTAACTACAGTTTCCATTGAATCTGCAATAATATCACGTGAAGGCAATGAATAATTCATTCCTGAAGTACCCATTGAAATTCCATCACTAACACCAATGGTGTTAAAAACTAAACCTACTTGCTCTATTTTATTTACTTGTTCTTTTATTTGATAGGCCAACTTATTCAAATGCATATTACAAGGATTACCGTCGTAACCAGTACTTGCAATACCAATTTGTGGCTTATTCATATCATCATCAGACAAACCTACAGCATACAACATTGCTTGAGCAGCTGGTTGGGTTTCATCTTGAGTTAAACGTTTACTATGTTTATTTAATTTATTCATTAACCTTAATCGTTATTTGGACCTTTAATTTATGTGTTTTGATTATATATCTTACTAGATAATCTTCAAAAATATAAAGCCTCCAAGTCATGTTATTCTTTTTAATTAGTTTATTACAACATTCAATAGCTTAAATAATTGATTATTGTATTGATTTAATGTGCTTTATCACTTATAATTTACAAAACTTAAATAAAAAAACCTTCCTAAAAAAGGAAGGTTTTCATAAACTATTTTACAATGTACAGCTTCCTATTCTTTCAAATTTGAAATAATAAGTTGAATAATAATATTGATATATAAATTAATTTGTTTCATTTATATGGAATTAACCATGTGTCAAATATAAAAAAACTATTTATACTTATTCAATGCTTTCTTCTTTATAATTGATTCAACTGGAACATTATCTATTTTACTTTCTAACCAGGAGATCATATCTAAGTACATAAATGATCTTTTTTCATATGGATGATTCTCAAATACTTTTAATTCTTTATGCAAATTAATAAAAGCATTTTTTAACTGATGAGGGTATATATTACTTAAATTTCGTAAAAAATCAATGAATTTTTTTTGCACCAAATGCAATTCATTCATTTTAATCAAAAATTTATAGGTCGTTCTAATTAATACATCTAAATTTTGATCTATCCCAGCTTCATAATGTGCAACCAAATTTAATATTCTTGAATAGCAAAGTAAATCTTCACGCATTTTTAAACCTTTGTTCTTTATTATTTTTTCTAAATAAAAAATACATTTCTCATACTGTTCAGCACCAAAATGTAAACTTGCAAACTTATAGTAAAATACCATGATGTGGTATTCATCTATTTTATATTTAAAATTTTCTATTTTATCTAAAACCTCTGGAATTAAATCAATCCCTTGATTAAAGTTACCTTCAAGAAAAAATAAATTTATTTTGTTTAAATACAAGTATAAAAAGGCAAGAGACTCAGTATTCTCATTTAAAAAGAAATTGTGTTGCTCTATTTCTTGTTCTAAATAATGTAATGTTGATTTGAATTTAGTAACATGTTGAATTAAAAATAAAGATTCTAATAAGTAATTTATTCCTTTTAAATAAAAAACGGGATTATTCTTTTTCATTATCGGATTATAATGAAATAGATCCACCCATTTTTGGGCATATTTATAACTTAAAACAAAATCTTGAGTTATTAAACTATACCATAAATATGCTTTATATAAAAAAAGTTTTTCTTTTAAGCCTAACTTAGAAATATCATAAGTAGGTAAACTTTTATCAAAAATTATTTTAATCTGTTCAAAATCTTCACTCGTTTTTACATACCCTTTTCTTAGTAATAAGCTATATAATTTTAATGATAAATTTGAGAATTTACTTAACAGAACCGTTTTGTTACTCAACTCTTTTGACTGATTAATTAAATCATCGGCTCTTGAGCTCATACTACGTGTAATATACTGAGATTCAATTATTTTTTCAAATTCAACAATTTCAAAGGCAAGATTATTTTCATTATTCAATAAAGCAATATTCTTAACTTTATCTAAAATCTTCAAACTTTGTTTATGCAATCCTTTGTTATATAAAATGGTTGCAAAATCTAGTTGTTCTCTAATTTGAGTTTTAATATTTTTATGAAATGGGTTTAACTTTAAACTCACTAAAATTTGTTTATACAAAGGTGCTTTTGAATTTGAAAGTTGTTGTTTTTTAATATTGGTTTTTTGAAGAATTATTCTTTCATTAAAATCTTCCATTTTATCTAAAACATTAAACAATGCCATGAAGTTTTTTTCAGAATTACCTCCTAGCCTACCAGCATATAATTTGAATTGCCTTTTTTCAGACTTCATCAATGACTTTACCAATAAAAAAAGTGTGTCATTTTTTTCCATAGACATCGTAAAAATATATCTTTAACTAACTGTTAATCTTACTTTTAAATTATTAAAAATATTTTGAATATAGTAAACATTCTAAATAAAAATTAAAAATATCTCTGATATCATTTAATTTTGATTATTCAAAAGTGATAAAAATTATTTAATAATGAGTAAAAATCAAGTCCAAATATTTGACACAACCTTAAGAGATGGATCTCAGAGTGTTGGAGTGAACTTTACTGTAAATGATAAGATAAAAATTGCCAGGAACCTGGATGAATTTGGTGTTCATTATATAGAAGGGGGATGGCCTGGATCCAATCCAAAAGATGTAGCATTTTTTGAAGAGATGAAAAATGTAAAACTTAATAATGCAAAGCTGACAGCTTTTTCATCTACAAAGTTGAAGGGTATAAAAGTAGAGGATGATAAAAATCTGGCAAAGATGATTGAAACAGGTGTTCCTGTTG
>DAOVTF010000015.1 GCA_030633225.1 Flavobacteriaceae bacterium | reverse complement strand
ATTACTGAAAACATGGTAGGTCATAAATTAGGTGAATTTTCTCCTACACGTTCTTTTAGAGGACATGCTGGAGCAAGAAATAAAGGTAAAAAATAGAGTAGGTTATGGGAGTTCGAAAAAAATTAAGAGCAGATCGACTAAAAGAAGCACGTAAGGGAACTTATGTAGCTAAGCTTAATGGTTGTCCTACATCGCCAAGAAAAATGCGTTTAGTAGCAGACTTAGTTAGAGGTGTTGAAGTAGAAAAAGCACTTCAAATATTAAAGTTCAATCCTAAAGAAGCATCTATAAATCTTGAAAAATTGATGTTATCGGCAATTTCTAACTGGCAAGCAAAAAATGAAGATGCAAGTATTGAAGATGCAGGTTTGTTTGTTAAAGAAATATATGTAGATAGCGCAACAATGTTGAAAAGGTTACGTACAGCACCTCAGGGTCGTGCGCATAGAATTAGAAAACGTTCAAATCATGTAACGTTGGTATTAGGAACAAATAATTTAAGCAATTAATAATAGCATGGGACAAAAGACAAATCCAATAGGAAATCGTTTAGGAATCATCAGAGGATGGGAATCTAACTGGTACGGTGGAAATGACTACGGAGATAAACTTGCTGAAGACAGTAAGATTCGTAAATATATTCATGCTAGATTATATAAAGCAAGCGTTTCAAGAGTAATTATTGAGCGAACTCTTAAACTTGTAACCGTTACTATCACTACTGCAAGACCTGGTATTATTATTGGGAAAGGTGGTCAAGAGGTAGACAAGTTAAAAGAAGAGCTTAAAAAGATTACCGGAAAGGAAGTGCAAATCAATATCTTCGAAATTAAGCGTCCAGAATTAGATGCAAAATTAGTAGCTGCAAGTATTGCTAGACAAATTGAAAACAGAATTTCATATCGTCGTGCTATTAAAATGGCAATTGCTGCAACAATGCGTATGAATGCTGAAGGTATTAAAGTTCAAATTTCAGGTCGTTTAAACGGAGCTGAAATGGCACGAAGTGAAGGCTATAAAGAAGGAAGAATCCCTCTTTCTACATTTAGAGCTGATATTGATTATGCACTAGAGGAATCCAATACTACTTATGGAAAAATAGGTGTAAAAGTTTGGATCATGAAGGGTGAAGTTTATGGGAAGAGAGAATTAAATCCATTAGTTGGTTTGGCCAAAAAAGGCAAAGGTGGCGGTGGTAAAGGATTTGGAAGAAATAAACCTCGCAGAAGATAAATTTTTTAAATTTAAAAAATGTTACAACCAAAAAGAGTAAAATACCGTAAGGTACAGAAGGCTAAGGGTAATATGAAAGGCAACTCGAATAGAGGTCATAGGCTTTCAAATGGTATGTTTGGTATAAAATCATTAGAACAAAACTTACTTACTTCTCGTCAGATTGAGGCAGCAAGGATTGCAGCAACTCGTTATATGAAAAGACAAGGAAGTTTGTGGATTAAAATTTTTCCAGACAAGCCAATTACAAAGAAACCATTAGAAGTACGTATGGGTAAGGGTAAGGGAGCACCAGAATATTTTGTTGCTGTTATAAAACCTGGAAGAATAATGTTTGAAGTAGGTGGTGTGCCAATTGAAGTAGCGAAAGAAGCTTTACGTTTGGCAGCACAAAAATTACCTGTGAAAACTAAATTTGTGGTTGCAAATGATTTTGACAACGCTTAATTTTTAAGAAAATGAAATCCTATAGTATAGAGATTACATTTGAAATAATTTTTAATAAATAACAAATGAAACAATCGGAAATTAAAGAATTATCAGTAGAAGAGCTGAACGAAAAGTTAGCTATTTTTAAAAAAAATTATACTGATTTGAAACTTGCTCATGCAATTTCACCTTTAGAAACTCCAATGCAATTAAAAACTGTTAGAAAAACGGTTGCTAGAATTGCTACAGAATTAACTAATAGAGAATTACAATAATTGTAATTGATTGAAAAGATGGAAAAAAGAAATCTTAGAAAAGAAAGAATAGGCGTAGTTTCAAGTAACAAAATGGAGAAATCTATTGTTGTTGCTGAAGTGAAACGAGTAAAGCACCCAATGTACGGAAAATACGTATTAAATACGAAGAAGTATGTTGCACATGATGAGCAGAATGATTGTAATGAAGGTGATACTGTGAGAATAATGGAAACTCGTCCATTAAGTAAATCCAAACGTTGGAGATTAGTAGAAATCTTAGAAAGAGCTAAATAATTATGTTACAACAAGAATCAAGATTAAATGTAGCAGATAATACTGGAGCCAAAGATGCTCTTATTATTCGTGTGCTTGGCGGAACAAAAAAACGTTACGCTTCAGTAGGAGATAAAATTGTAGTAGCTGTTAAACATGCTACTCCAAATGGAACAGCAAAAAAGGGTCAGGTATCTAGAGCTGTAGTAATTAGAACTAGAAAAGAGGTACGACGTAAAGATGGATCTTATATAAGATTTGATGATAATGCGTGTGTTTTAATTGATTCTACTTCTGGAGAAATGCAAGGTACTCGTGTTTTTGGACCTGTTGCAAGAGAACTTCGTGAAAAACAATTCATGAAAATTGTATCATTAGCACCAGAGGTGCTTTAATACGTATTTAAATGACAAAGTTAAAAATTAAAACCGGAGATACAGTAAAAGTAATTGCTGGTGATCATAAAGGTGAAGAAGGAAAAGTTGCTAAAGTTATTATAGCTAATAACAGAGCAATTGTTGAAGGAGTTAATATGATTTCAAAGCATACAAAACCTAGTGCAGATAACCCTCAAGGAGGTATCGTTAAAAAAGAAGCGTCATTACATATTTCAAACTTAATGTTAGTTGAAAATGGTGTTGCTACTAAAGTTGGATACCGAATGGATGGTGATAAAAAAGTTAGGTTTTCAAAAAAATCTAAAGAAGTATTATAGTTATGGGAAATTTACCAAGACTTAAAGAAGATTACAACAGCAGAATTAAAGCTGCTCTAACCGAAGAATTTGGTTATAAGAATGTAATGCAAGTACCTAAATTACAAAAAATTGTAATTAGTAAAGGAGTTGGAGCTGCAATTGCTGATAAAAAATTGATTGATTATGCTCTTGAAGAAGTAGCCGCAATAACAGGTCAAAAAGCCGTTTCTACAATATCCAAGAAAGATGTTGCAGCATTTAAATTACGTAAAGGAATGCCAATTGGCGTTAAAGTTACTTTACGTGATAGTAAGATGTACGAATTTTTAGATAGATTAGTTACTGCATCTTTACCTCGAGTTAGAGATTTTAAAGGTGTAAAAGCAAGTGGTTTTGACGGAAGAGGGAATTATAACTTGGGTATTACTGAGCAAATTATTTTTCCTGAGATCAATATTGATAAAGTAAACAAAATTAGTGGTATGGATATCACTTTTGTAACTTCTGCCAATACAGATAAAGAAGCAAAATCATTATTACACGAATTAGGTATACCATTTAAAAAGAATTAAAAGATGGCAAAAGAATCAATGAAAGCTCGCGAAGTAAAAAGAGCTAAAACTGTTGCAAAATACGCTGAGAAAAGAAAAGCTTTGAAAGAGGCTGGAGATTATGAAGCATTGCAAAAATTACCAAAAAATGCATCTCCTATTCGTATGCACAACCGATGTAAATTAACCGGTCGTCCAAAAGGATATATGCGTCAGTTTGGTATTTCACGTGTTACTTTTCGCGAAATGGCTAATCAAGGTTTAATACCAGGTGTGAAAAAAGCCAGTTGGTAAAAAATTAATTGGTTTCAGGTTTAATCCTTAGGATTGAAAACCAAAACCGTAAATAAATATTTATGACAGATCCAATAGCAGATTTTTTAACAAGAATCAGAAATGCTGCCAGTGCAAAACACAGAGTTGTTGAAATACCGGCATCTAACTTAAAAAAAGAAATGACCAAAATTTTGTTTGATCAAGGTTATATTTTAAGTTATAAATTTATTGAAAACAAAGTTCAAGACAGTATTAAAATTGCATTGAAATACGACAAAGATTCAAGGCAACCAATTATTAAAAAAATTGAACGTATTAGTACTCCAGGTTTACGTAAGTATTTAGGAGCTAATGAAATGCCAAGAGTATTGAACGGATTAGGTATAGCAATAATTTCTACTTCAAAAGGTGTGATGACTAATAAAAAAGCTCGTCAGGAAAATGTAGGTGGAGAAGTATTGTGTTACGTTTATTAAAAAGTAATTAAGATGTCAAGAATAGGAAGAAGCCCAATAGCAATTCCGGAAGGAGTTTCCGTTGAAATTAATGATAACGTAGTTACCGTAAAAGGTAAGCTAGGCGAGTTGTCTCAGAATATTGGTGAGATGGCGATAAAAAATGAAGATGGAACTTTAACTTTAGAAAGACCATCAGATTCTAAAGATCATAGAGCCAAGCATGGATTATATAGAGCTTTAATCAATAATATGATTGAAGGTGTATCAAAAGGTTGGACTAAAGAGCTAGAATTGGTAGGAGTTGGATATAGAGCTTCAAATCAGGGTCAAAAATTAGAATTAGCACTAGGTTTTTCTCATAATATCGTTTTGAATATTGCTCCTGAAGTAAAAATAGAAACGATATCTGATAAAGGTAAAAATCCAATTATTAAATTAACTTCTTATGACAAGCAATTGGTTGGTCAAGTAGCTGCAAAGATTCGTTCTTTCCGTACTCCAGAACCATATAAAGGTAAGGGAGTTAAATTTGTAGGAGAACAATTAAGAAGAAAAGCAGGTAAAACTGCATAATATAGAGAGTTATGGCATTAACAAAACTTCAAAGAAGAAATCGTATAAAGAATAGAATTAGAAAAGTTGTTTCTGGAACTTCAAGTAATCCAAGATTATCAGTTTTTAGAAGTAATAAAGAAATTTCTGTTCAATTAATAGATGATGTTAATAGCAATACTTTAGTTGCTGTATCATCAAGATCTAAAGGAATTGCTAAAGGAAATAGAATTGAAACTGCAAATGCAGTTGGAAAATCTTTAGCAGAAAAAGCTTTAAAAGCTGGAATTGAAAATTGTGCATTTGATAGAAATGGTTATTTATACCATGGTAGAGTTAAGGCTCTAGCTGAAGGTGCAAGAGAAGGAGGATTAAAATTTTAAGATTATACCATGTACAAAAAATATAAAAATATAGAAAGAGTAAAACCTAGTGGTTTAGATTTAAAAGATCACTTGGTAGGAGTACAAAGAGTTACTAAAGTGACCAAGGGTGGTAGAACATTTGGTTTTTCTGCAATTGTTGTTGTAGGAAATGGTGATGGTGTAGTAGGTCATGGCATGGGTAAATCTCAAGATGTTGCTTCGGCAATTGCAAAAGGAATTGAAGATGCCAAGAAAAATTTGGTAAGAATCCCTATAATTAAGCAAACATTACCTCACGAACAAAAAGGTAAGTTTGGTGGAGCAAAAGTTTTCTTGAAGCCAGCATCGCATGGTACAGGAGTTATTGCAGGTGGAGCCGTACGTGCGGTATTAGAATCAGTAGGTGTACATGATGTATTATCAAAATCACAAGGTTCGTCAAACCCACATAATGTTGTTAAAGCAACTTTTGATGCCTTATTAAATTTACGTGATGCAGTTACTATTGCAAAACAAAGAGGTATTTCATTAGAAAAAGTGTTTAACGGATAAAAGTTTTATACGATGAAAAAAATTAGAGTAAAACAAGTACGTAGTAAAATAAGACGTCCTAAAAACCAAAAGTTAACACTTGAAGCTTTAGGATTACGTAGAATTGATCAAGTTGTTGAACACGATGCAACACCATCAATTCTTGGAATGGTAAAAACAGTTAATCATCTAGTTTCTGTAGAAGAAATTAAATAAGATAAAAGTTATGCAATTAAATAACTTACAACCTGCAAAAGGTTCAGTAAAATCAAGAAAAAGGATAGGTAGAGGTGAAGGATCCGGTAAAGGAGGAACTTCTACTAGAGGTCATAAAGGTCAAAAATCTCGTTCAGGTTATTCAAGAAAAATTGGATTTGAAGGAGGGCAAATGCCTTTACAAAGACGTGTGCCTAAATTTGGATTTAAAAACATAAATCGTAAAGAATACCAAGGTATTAATTTAGATAAATTACAACAATTAGTTGATGACGGTAAAATCAAAGATACCGTTACACTAGAGGTTTTAATGGAAAATGGATTGGTTGGTAAGAACGATTTAGTTAAAATTTTAGGTAGAGGAGAGTTAAAAGCAAAATTAAATATATCGGTACATAAATTTACTGCTTCTGCAAAAGAAGCTATAGAGAAAGCCGGCGGTGAAGCAGTTACCATTTAATTATCAATATTTAAATGAAAAATTTTATAAATACCATCCAAGATATTTGGAAAATTGAAGAGCTAAGAAATAAAATTCTATTAACATTAGGGTTAATGGTAGTTTATCGTTTAGCTGCTCAAGTTCCATTACCAGGAATTGATCCAACTCAATTGTCTGGAATTGCGAATAAAACTCAAGATGGATTATTAGGTTTGTTGAATGCATTTACTGGTGGAGCTTTTGCAAGAGCATCAGTTATGGCATTGGGAATTATGCCGTATATATCAGCTTCGATTGTTGTTCAGTTAATGGGAATTGCAGTGCCATATTTACAAAAATTACAGAAAGAAGGAGAAAGTGGAAGAAAGAAAATCAATCAAATTACACGTTGGTTGACTATTGCAATTTTATTGATTCAGGCACCAGCATATATAGTTAGTTTACCTAGTTTAGGAATTCCTGAAAGTGCATTTTTATTGGGTCATGGACCATTATTTTATTTTTCATCAATATTATTGTTAACAACAGGAACTGTTTTTGCAATGTGGTTGGGTGAAAAAATTACAGATAAAGGAATTGGTAATGGTATATCATTATTAATTATGATTGGTATTATAGCTCGTTTTCCAGCATCATTTATGCAAGAATTTACATCAAAAATGAATCAATCAAATGGTGGTTTGATTATGATCTTGATTGAAATTGTAATATGGTTTGTTGTTATTTTCTTAAGTGTGTTACTCGTAACTGCTGTGAGAAAAATTCAAGTACAATATGCTCGAAGAACTGTTGCCGGAAATATTCAGGATGCGGCGGGAGCTAGACAATATATTCCGTTAAAATTGAATTCATCTGGTGTAATGCCTATTATCTTTGCTCAAGCATTAATGTTTGTTCCGGGATTATTAGCAAGCTCAGATAACAATACAATTAAATCAATTGGAATTGCTTTTACAGATATGTTTGGATTATGGTATAATATTTTATTTGCAGTACTGATTATAATATTTAGTTATTTTTACACGGCAATTACAATACCTACAAATAAAATGGCAGATGATTTAAAAAGAGGAGGAGGATTTGTTCCCGGAGTTAGACCAGGAAAAGATACTGCTGACTTTTTAGATACTATACTATCTCGTATTACTTTACCAGGATCCATATTTTTAGCTTTATTAGCTATTTTACCAGCAATTATTACTCAAGCTGGAGTACAACCTGGATGGGCTATTTTTTATGGTGGTACATCTTTATTAATTATGGTAGGAGTTGCAATTGATACCCTACAGCAAATAAACGCTCACTTATTAAATCGTCATTATGACGGGTTAATGAAAGCTGGGTCAAAAAGAAAAGTATCGTATTAATTATGGCTAAACAACCGGCAATAGAACAAGATGGTAAAATAAACGAAGCATTATCAAATGCTATGTTTAGAGTTGAATTAGAAAATGGGCATATAGTTACAGCTCATATTTCAGGTAAAATGCGAATGCATTATATTAAATTATTACCTGGAGATAAAGTAAAGTTAGAAATGAGTCCTTATGATTTATCTAAGGCAAGAATTACTTATAGATATTAAAGAACAACATTAAGATGAAAGTAAGAGCATCAGTTAAAAAAAGAAGTGCCGACTGCATTATAGTACGCAGAAAGGGCAGATTATATGTAATCAACAAAAAGAATCCTAGATTTAAACAAAGACAAGGATAATTATTATGGCAAGAATAGCAGGAATTGACATACCAAAGAATAAAAGAGGAGTTATAGCATTAACCTACATCTTTGGAATAGGAAGAAGCAGAGCAAAAGAAATTTTAGCTGATGCGAAAGTTGACGAAGGTATTAAAGTTCAAGATTGGAACGATGAGCAAATTGCAAATATTCGTGAGCAAGTTGGAACTTTAAAAATTGAAGGAGAACTTAGATCTGAAATTCAAATAAACATTAAACGTTTAATGGATATTGGGTGTTATAGAGGAATTAGACATAGATCTGGTCTTCCGTTAAGAGGGCAAAGAACTAAGAATAATTCAAGAACCCGTAAAGGAAAAAGAAAAACTGTAGCAGGTAAAAAGAAAGCACTTAAATAATAGTTAATAAGATGGCAAAATCAAGTTCAAAAAAACGCAAAGTAATTGTTGAAGCTGTAGGAGAAGCGCATATAACTGCCTCATTCAATAATATTATTATCTCTTTAACTAATAAAAAAGGAGATGTAATATCTTGGTCTAGTGCAGGTAAGCAAGGATTTAGAGGTTCAAAAAAGAACACTCCGTATGCAGCTCAAACTGCTGCTGAAGATTGTGCAAAAGTTGCTCATGAAGCTGGATTACGTAAGGTTAAAGTTTATGTAAAAGGTCCAGGTAACGGAAGAGAATCTGCGATTAGAACATTGCATAATAATGGTATTGAGGTGACAGAAATAATTGATGTTACGCCAATAGCACATAATGGTTGTAGACCACCAAAAAGAAGAAGAGTTTAAATTTTATATTGAATTAGCCTGCTAACAATAGGAAGGTTAATTTGAAAAAATACTGTTAAATAATAAATTAAATAACTAAGGATTGAGATTATCGAAGGAATGCCTTAATTCATAATCCCTTAAATAAATATAAAATGGCAAGATATACAGGACCAACATCAAAAATTGCTCGTAAGTTTGGAGAACCAATCTTCGGGGAAGACAAAGCATTAGAAAAAAGAAATTACCCTCCGGGACAACACGGAAACAATAGAAGAAGAGGTAAACAATCTGAATATGCTTTACAATTAAAAGAAAAACAAAAAGCAAAATATACTTATGGTATATTAGAACGTCAATTCCGCAATCTTTTTGAAAGATCACAAAGAAGTAAAGGTATTACTGGTGAAGTATTACTACAATTATGTGAATCTCGTTTAGATAATGTAGTTTTCCGTTTAGGAATTTCTCCATCTAGAAGAGGAGCGCGCCAATTGGTATCGCACAGACATATTACTGTAAATGGTGATTTAGTTAATATCCCATCATACTCGCTTAAAGAAGGAGATGTTATTGGTGTACGTGAAAAATCTAAATCATTAGTTGCAATAGAAAATTCTTTAGCGGCCAAATCAAATGTTTATGAATGGTTATCATGGAATACAGAAACTCTTGAAGGAAGATTTGTAACTGTACCAGAAAGAATTCAAATACCAGAAAACATTAACGAACAATTTATTGTTGAGTTATACTCTAAATAATTTTTAAAGATAGAATCAAAACTTATGGCTATATTAAATTTTCAGAAACCAGACAAAGTATTAATGATCGAATCAACCGATTTCGATGGAAGATTTGAATTCAAACCTTTAGAACCAGGGTACGGATTAACAGTAGGAAATGCTTTAAGAAGAGTTCTTTTGTCATCATTAGATGGATATGCAATAACTTCTTTAAGAATTGAAGGAGTAGAACATGAATTTTCAACTATAAAAGGTGTTGTTGAAGATGTTACAGAAATTATTTTAAATTTAAAACAAATTCGTTTTAAACAACAAATAGAAGAGACTGATAATGAAACTGTTGTTTTATCAGTAAAAGGTCAAGAGCAATTAACAGCTGGAGATTTTCAGAATTTTATTTCTGGTTTTCAAGTGTTAAACTCAGATTTGGTTATTTGTAATATGGAATCTTCAGTAAAATTAGATATGGAAATCACTATTGAAAAAGGTAGAGGTTTTGTATTAGCTGAAGAAAATAAAAAAGTTTCAGCTCCTTTAGGAACAATATTTATTGATTCAATTTACACACCAATAAAAAATGTAAAATATGCAGTTGAGAATTTTCGTGTAGAGCAAAAAACAGATTATGAAAAATTAGTTTTTGATATAATTACTGATGGTTCTATTACGCCTCAAAATGCATTAACGGAAGCTGCAAAAATATTAATTCATCACTTTATGTTATTCTCTGATGAGCGTATTACTTTAGAAGCTGATGAAATTGCAAAAACTGAAACCTATGATGAAGAATCACTTCATATGCGTCAATTATTAAAAACTCGTTTAATAGATATGGATTTATCTGTTAGAGCTTTAAATTGTTTGAAAGCGGCAGAAGTTGATACCTTAGGTGATTTGGTTTCATTTAATAAAAGTGATTTAATGAAGTTTAGAAATTTTGGAAAAAAATCACTTACAGAATTAGATGAATTGGTAAATGTTAAAGGTTTGACCTTTGGTATGGATTTAGCAAAATATAAATTAGATAAAGAGTAAATTTTTTATTCGAAAAATATTACCGAAAACTATTGGTATTATAATTTGGGTTTGAAGTTAAAAAAATAAAAATGAGACACGGAAAGAAATTTAATCATTTAAGTAGAAAAACGGCGCATAGAAAAGCTATGTTGGCTAATATGGCTTGTTCATTAATTGAGCATAAACGTATTAATACTACTGTAGCAAAAGCTAAAGCTTTACGTCAATATGTTGAGCCGATAATTACTAAATCAAAAAATGATTCAACACATAATAGAAGACTAGTATTTAGTAATTTAAGAAGCAAAGAAGCGGTTGCTGAATTATTTAGAGATGTTGCTGTAAAAGTTGGAGATAGACCAGGAGGATATGTTCGTATTATTAAATTAGGAAATCGTCAGGGAGATAATGCTGATATGGCAATGGTTGAATTGGTTGATTATAATGAAATATATAATCCAAAAGGAACTAAAAAGAAAAAATCTACTCGTAGAAGAGGAGGTAAAAAAGTTTCAAATAAGCCAGAATCGGTTGAATCTGTTGCGAAAGAATCTACTCCAAAAGTTGTTGAAGAACCTAAATCAAAAGATGCTGATAACAAAGAAGAAGCATAAATATGATTTTATATTAAAATAAATTTAAGGATAAGTAATATAGTTTACTTATCCTTTTTTTATACAGTTAGAATAAAAATTGTTATGAATAAATCAAGTATAATTATTTTAATGTTTTTTATTGGAATTAGTTTCGCTTTTTCTCAACGAATTACTATAAAAAATATTGAAAGTAGATTAGTTACTAATCAAGGAGTAGAATTTGTCGGTGAATTAAAAGATATTGATGATAATATTTATATATTTCCTACGTGGAAAAATTATGGTGTTTTATATGTTGATAATAAAACATATCAATTAAATAATATCAATTTTAATGTTGAAACAAATTCTTTTGAAAGTAGATTGAAAAAAGATCAGCTATTTTCTTATGGAAAATCTTCCATTGATTCAGTATCCATAAATAACCATTTATTTAAAAAAATAGGAAGTTCATTTTACGAGGTTTTATATGAAAACGGGGATAACCAATTTTTAAAAAAACATGATGTAAGATATACAAGAGGAGAAGATAAAAGATTAAGTGGACCAAAAGGTGAGACAACAGTGTCATTAAATTATAAATATTTAATTGTATCGAAAGAAGATTTTAATAAAATAGAGCTTAATAAAAATAGTATTATTAAATTATATGAATCAGATGAGGATAAACTTAAAAGTTTTGTCAAGAAAGAAAGATTATCATATAAAAAGGAAGAAGATATTATAAAAATAATTGATTATATGATTTAAAATATTTTTAGTTAAAATATAGTTATTTTTGTAGATAAATTAAATAAATATGAAAATCATTCTTTTAATATTTTCATTCTTACCCTTTCTTTTTGCTAATGCGCAAACACTTGAAGCTGAATCTATCATAGGGTCAGTTACAAGTATGAACGATTTGTTCACAAAGCAATTAAAAAACCCAAATAAAGAAGAAATTATTGGAACACCTTTTTTATTTCCTAATTGGGAAAATCCTGGGATTGTTTATTCTGAAGGCAACAAACATTCCCTAAGAAAATTAAATTATAATATTTTATCAGATGAGATTGGATCGTTAAAAGGCAAAGATTCTGTTTTCGTATATAATAAAGCTAAAATTGATTCCTTTACAATTAACAAAAAAGTATTTAAAAAATATAATGAATCTTTTTATGAGGTATTGAATGGCGGGGTTAAAATAAATTTACTTAAAAAGTATAAAGTCGAAATAGTAGAAGGTATGTTTAACCCAATTGATGGAACAAAAGAAAAGAATAGATTTAAAATAATAGATGATTTTTACATAAAGAGGGGGAATAATGGGGGTTTTGAGAAATATATTCCTTCAAGAAAAAGTATATCTAGTATTTTTAAAGAAAATAATGATTTAGTAAAGAAATTTATTAAAGAGAATAAATTATCATTTAAAAAGGAAGAAGATGTAATTGAAATATTTGAGTATTATAACAAATTGTAATTGTAAAAATATACTATTTTAGATTTAAAATGAAACACCAAATTAGAAAAAAAGCTTTGGTTTTATTGCAAGATGGAACCATATTTGAAGGTAAATCAATTGGAATTGAAGGAACAGCCACAGGGGAAATTTGTTTTAATACCGGTATGACTGGTTATCAAGAAATTTTTACCGACCCTTCCTACTATGGTCAATTGATGGTGTCAACAAATGCACATATTGGAAATTACGGTGTAAATCAAAATGAACAAGAGTCCGAATCAATTAAGATCTCTGGTTTAATCTGTAAAAATTTCAGTTTTGATTATTCTAGAATAAATTCTGATGAATCATTATTTGAATATTTTAAAAAACAAAATTTTGTTGCAATTTCTGATGTTGATACTAGGGCACTAGTAAGATATATTAGAGATAAAGGCGCTATGAATGCTGTTATTTCGACCAATACCGATTTAGATTATCTTAAAAGGAAACTGGAAGAAACTTCTTCGATGGAAGGATTAGAACTTGCCTCAAAGGTCTCAACTAAAAAAGCATATACAGTTGGTAACAAAAACGCTAAGTATAAAATTGCAGCTTTAGACATTGGTATAAAGCAAAATATTATCAACCATCTAGTTCAAAGAAATTGTCTTGCAAAACTGCTGGCTCAT
>DAOVTF010000287.1 GCA_030633225.1 Flavobacteriaceae bacterium | reverse complement strand
TTTTTTGGGTGAACTAATTTCATTTCGTCAATTAAATGCGATGCACCGGCATATTTATCTATAATAAATAAAATATATCTAGCGTCTACCATTATATTTCTACAAATTTCAGGGTCATAATTTAAATCACTCATGGTGCCTTCCCAAACTCTATCAAAGTTTAGTCCTATCAAATTTCCATGTGCATCGATAGCCGGACTTCCTGAATTTCCTCCTGTTGTGTGATTGGTTCCTAAAAAGTTAACAGGCATTTTTCCATTTTCACCATAAACTCCAAAATCTTTGGCATTATATAAATCAATTAATTTTTTATTTACATCAAACTCATAATCACCGGGTTTGTATTTTTCAATGATGCCTTTTAAATGAGAGACAGGTTGGTAATAAATACCATCTTTAGGATAATATCCTTTTACTTTTCCATAAGTTACACGCAAGGTGCTGTTGGCATCAGGAAAGAACCTTTCATCAGGGAATGTTTCCATTAACGCTTTCATATATTCTTTTTGAACTGCCTGAATTTGTAAATTAATTGATTGATATTTTGGATTTATTTTTTCATAAAAATCAACAGACAGGTTTTTACCTAAAATATATGCAGGGTCATTGTTTAATTTCTTTAGTACTTCTGCCTGTGTACCAGACGTAAGTGTTTGAAAATCATTATAATTAGTAAATATTGATTCCTCATAAATAGCATTAGTTAAGGCAGAATAATCAACATCTTTTAAATTATCTGATAGATATTCAGCTGGTATATTTTTACTGTATAATTCAATTAATTTTTCAAAAACATCTTTATCAACATTTGCATTATAGTTTTTATATTGACCTTTTGATGACTTTATCAGTTTATCTCTTTCTGCTTCAAATTTAGCTGGGTCTTTAGTTACTTTTTCTTCAAATTGATATAATCTGGTAGTTGCCCTAAGTAATTCTACATTTCGATAAACAACCTCTGTCCAGTAAGCTCTGGCTAATGCAACATCATCAATTTCTTTATATAACTTATCAAAATCGGCTAATAAATTCTTGTACTCAGCATTGTTTTTATTCTTATTTAAAAACTCTTGTTCTAACTTTTGTTTATTGGCAATTGCATTTGATTTTTCAATACCTTGATTTTCGCCAATCCATTTTTTCCAGTAATTTGCAATTCTGGCATATTTTGAAGCGTATTGAATTTTAATTTTATCATCAGATCGCATATATTCATCAATAATTTTAAGAGAATTCTCTCTTATATTGATCTTTGCAGGGTTAATCGTTTTTACCGTTTGTTCTATTGCAATTGCAGGTAAATATTCATTAGTTCTTCCAGGGAAACCAAAAATTAAAGTGAAATCATCTTCAGCAACACCATCAACAGAAATAGGTAAAAAGTGTTTTGGTTTATAAGGAACATTATCTTTTGAATATTCAGCAGGACGGTTATTTTTATCAGCATATATTCTAAATAATGAAAAATCTCCAGTATGACGTGGCCACATCCAGTTATCAGTATCTGATCCAAATTTACCAATAGAAGAAGGAGGGGCGCCTACCATGCGGATATCCGTATAGTTTTCAAGTACAAACAACAAGTACTGGTTTCCGTTATAAAAACCCTTTATTTTTACTTCCTGCCAATTTTCTTTAGAAGCATTCTTTTTAACCAAGTTAATATTTTGGTTAATTTTTGATTGTTTTTCTTTTGCAGTCATATCATCCATAACTCCGTTAAAAACTTCTTTACTAACATCATCAATTCTTTTGATAAATGTTATATACATACCTGGATTTGGCAACTCTTGGGTAGCATTCTTCGCCCAAAAGCCATCTTTTAAATAATCGTGTTCTACAGATGAATGTGATTGAATAGCGCCGTAACCACAATGGTGATTGGTTAGAATTAATCCTCGATCAGAGATAATCTCTCCTGTACAACCTCCATTAAAATGAATAACAGCATCTTTTAAACTGGCATTATTGACGTCCCAAATATCTTGAGCAGTCATTTTACTGCCTAGGTTTAACATTTCGGTTTCATTCATACCTTCTAAAAGAGAAGGAATCCACATACCACCTTGTTGAGCGAATAATTGAAAAGAAACTAATAAAAATAGTAATTTAATGTATTTCATATTTGTTGAATTTTTTAAAATAAAAATTAATTCAGCAAATGTACATAAGGAATAACACTTATTTTATGTCAAAAATCATTAAATTGAAATAGATTTTTTTGCTTTTATTAAAGCATATTCAAAAGAATTTAGAAGGTTATAAGTGATGATTAAGAAAAATAAAAAAATTAGACAATCATTTTATTTTAAAGGGTTTTGATCTTCAATCCAGTCAAAACTTTGATTTACAAATCGTGGTGATTTAAAGCGATATCCTACAAAAAAATGAACTATTCCTCTAACTGTATTGAATTCAATTATTGAATCTTCATCTCTGGTAGTTGCAACACCTCTTAATCCCAGGCCTGCAAAAAACGATTTTGAATTATAACCTAAACTTAAATGTGTATTTATATTAAAAATGAATTCATTGTTTTTATCTGTAATTTTTTCATTTACTAAGTTGGTAACTCGTTTATTGAACTCCACACCTAAACCAGGTGAGAAGCCAAGACTAGAATACCATTTTTTATTAATTACAAAAGTGTAAAAATATCCGGCATTTAAATGGAACCCATAAGATTGAAGATCTTGTATGCTAGATTTATCTGAAAGACTAAAATACCCATAAGTCAAACTAGGAACAAAACTACCGGCACTTTTCCTTTGAATATCGTATTGATTAAGTAAAGCTTTAAATGAAAAATTATTATTGAATTTATATCTGGTTTTCCCACTTATTTTTGTTGACATTACAAACACACCTCTTAACACTCCATTGCCGAGTACGAAGGAATGGGGGTGGTGGTTGTTATCATCATTGTTATATCCTTTAATAGAAGAATACTCAAAAGTTTGTAACCAATTTTGTAA
>DAOVTF010000133.1 GCA_030633225.1 Flavobacteriaceae bacterium | reverse complement strand
TGCCTGGTTCTCAAATTGACGTAAAACCAATTCGTGATTATGATGTCTTTGTAGGGAAAGTAATGGAATTTAAAATTGTTAAAATTAATCACGAATTTAAAAATGTTGTAGTTTCTCATAAAGCTCTTATTGAAGCAGATTTAGCAGAACAAAAGAAAGAAATTATTGGTCAATTAGAAAAAGGTCAAGTATTAGAAGGTGTTGTTAAAAACATTACTTACTATGGTGTATTTGTAGATCTTGTAGGTGTAGATGGTTTAGTTCATATTACAGACCTTTCTTGGAGTAGAATAAATCACCCAAGCGAAATTGTTGAATTAGATCAAAAATTAAATGTTGTTATCTTAGATTTTGATGATGAGAAAACAAGAATTCAATTAGGTTTAAAACAATTAAGCAAACACCCTTGGGAAGCTTTAGATGAAAACTTAAAAATTGGTGATAAAGTTAAAGGTAAAGTAGCTATTATTGCTGATTATGGTGCATTTCTTGAAGTAAGTACTGGTGTTGAAGGTTTAATTCATGTTTCTGAAATGTCATGGTCAACACACTTGAGGTCAGCTCAAGATTTTGTAAAAGTTGGTGATGAAGTTGAGGCTCAAATCTTAACGTTAGATCGTGAGGAAAGAAAAATGTCTTTAGGTATCAAACAATTACAACCAGATCCATGGACAGATATAACTAAGAAATATCCTGTTGGGTCTAAACATACTGGTACTGTTAGAAACTATACTAATTTTGGTGTTTTTGTTGAATTGGAAGAAGGTATTGACGGTTTAGTTTATATCTCTGATCTATCTTGGACAAAGAAAATTAAACATCCATCTGATTTTGTAAAAGTTGGTGATAAATTAGAAGTTGAAGTTCTTGAATTAGATGTTGAAGGACGTAAATTGAATTTAGGTCATAAACAAACTACTGAAAATCCTTGGGATAAACACGAAGAAACTTATACTATCGATTCTGTTCATAATGGTACGGTTAAAGAAGTTAATGACAAAGGCGCTATCATCACTTTTGAAGATGGAGTTGAAGCATTTGTTCCTGGTCGTCATATGGATAAAGAAGATAAATCTAAGATAAAAAAAGGTGATACTGTAGATTTTAAAGTTCTAGAGTTTAATAAAGAATATAGAAGATTGGTGGTTTCACATACATCTATATTTAAAGCTCAAGAAGAAAGAAATATTAGAACAGCTAAGAAAAAAGCAGATTCTGCTGAAAAATCTACACTTGGAGATCTTGATGTTCTTGCAGATTTAAAAAAGAAAATGGAATCGGGTAAATAATCCTATTTCATAAATATATTTTAACCGTTCATTTTTGATCACTTCAAAATTTGAACGGTTTTTTTATTGTCTAAAATCAAGTATAGAAGTATATTTGTATCTCTTAAATATAAATTTATGACATTAATAAAATCCATATCAGGAATCCGTGGTACAATAGGAGGGAAAATAAATGATAATTTAACTCCCTTAGATGCTGTGAAATTTGCTTCGGCTTATGGAGTATGGCTTAAAGAACGTAATAAAAACAATGATAACCTTTCTGTGATTATTGGTAGAGATGCCAGAATCTCTGGAAAAATGATCAGTAGTCTGGTTTCAAATACTTTGGTTGGCCTAGGTATAAATGTTATCGATCTAGGTTTATCAACGACTCCAACTGTTGAAATTGCAGTACCTATTGAAAATGCTAATGGTGGAATAATTATTACAGCTTCTCATAATCCAAAACAATGGAATGCACTTAAATTATTGAATGAAAAAGGTGAATTTTTAAATGGAGTAGAAGGGAACAAAATTTTAGAAATTGCAGATAGTGATAATTTTGATTATGCCCTTGTTGATGACTTAGGAGTTTATAAAAAGAAAAAAAATTATATCAATAAACATATTGATGAAGTTTTGAAACTTGATTTGATTGATGTTGAAGTAATAAAAAATGCAAATTTTAAAGTAGTTGTTGATGCCGTAAATTCTACTGGTGGAATTGCTATTCCCAATTTATTAGATAAACTAGGAGTAGAATGTGTAAAATTATATTGCGATCCAAATGGTAATTTTCCGCATAACCCTGAACCTTTAGCTGAAAATTTATCCGAAATTTCAAAAGTAGTAGTTGAAGAAAATGCTCATTTAGGTATCGTTGTAGATCCTGATGTTGATCGTTTGGCAATTGTAAACGAAGATGGATCTATGTTTGGCGAAGAATATACTTTAGTGGCTTGTGCCGATTATGTTTTATCACAAACTGTAGGTAACACAGTGTCAAATCTTTCTTCTTCAAGAGCATTAAGAGATGTAACAATAAAACATGGTGGAACTTATCAAGCAAGTGCAGTTGGTGAAGTGAATGTAGTTGAACTGATGAAAAAAAATAATGCAATAATTGGTGGAGAAGGAAATGGTGGAATCATTTATCCAGCATCTCATTATGGCAGAGATTCGCTAGTTGGTGTAGCTTTATTTTTAACACATTTGGCAAAAACTAAAATTTCCTGTAAAGAATTGCGTGATTCTTACCCTAGTTATTTTATGAGTAAAAATAAAATTCAGTTAACTCCAGATTTAGATGTTGATTTAATTTTGAATAAAATGGCTGATAAATATAAAAAGGAGGAAATTAGTACAATTGATGGTGTGAAAATTGATTTTAAATCGGAATGGGTGCATTTGCGAAAATCAAATACTGAACCTATAATTCGAATATATACAGAAAGTACTACTCAAAGTAATGCCGATGAACTGGCAGAAAAAATAATAAAAGAAATTGCTAGGATAGCAAATTTATAACAGTTATTAATTTTGAATTAAATGGATAATTCTTTAGAAAAATACTTCGATAAGTTTCGTAAAAATATTGTTGGAATTGATCAAACCTATAATTCTCCTTTTGGCGAAAAAAAAATGATTTATTCAGATTGGACTGCTAGTGGAAGATTGTATAGACCAATAGAAGAAAAAATTTTGAATGAGTTTGGTCCCTTCGTTGCAAACACGCATACAGAAACAACATTTTCAGGTTCGGCAATGACTCTTGCTTATCATGAAGCCCGTAAGATTATTAAGAAGCATGTTAATGCATGTGAAGATGATGTATTGATTACTGAAGGTACCGGAATGACTGGTGTGATTAATAAATTTCAGCGTATACTTGGTTTGCGAATTCCAGAAAATCTGGAAGAGTTAACTGATATAATTCCGGAAGATAAAAAACCAGTTGTTTTTATTACGCATATGGAGCATCATTCTAATCAGACTTCATGGTTAGAAACCATTGCTGATGTAGAAATAATTCCTTATGATAAAACAGGACTAATAGATATAGATGGATTAAAGGATCTATTATTAAAATACAAGGATAAATCCTTAAAAATAGCTTCGGTAACTGCTTGTTCAAATGTAACTGGTATCCAACCAGATTATTATGAAATCGCAAAAATTATGCATCAGAATAATGGAATTTGTTTTGTTGATTTTGCATGTTCAGCACCCTATGTTAAAGTTGATATGCATCCTGAAGATAAAGATTGTTATTTAGATGCAATTTTCTTTTCTCCTCATAAATTTTTAGGTGGACCAGGTACTTCAGGAGTTTTAATTTTTAGTAAAGACTTATATCATAATATGGTGCCCGACAACCCGGGAGGAGGAACAGTTAACTGGACAAACCCTTGGGGTGAGCACAGTTATTTAAATGATATTGAATTACGTGAAGATGGAGGTACACCAGGTTTTTTACAGACTATTCGTATTGCTTTGGCAATTCAGCTTAAAGAAGAAATGGGAGTTGATAATATTCATAAAAGAGAAGAAGAAATAAATAAAGAAGTTTTTAAAAAATTAAAACCGGTTAAAAATATAGTTTTATTAGCTCAACAGCATGAAGATAGGCTAGGGATTTTTTCATTTTATATCAACGATCTGCATTTTAATTTAGGAGTTAAAATATTGAATGACCGTTTTGGAATTCAAACACGAGGTGGATGTTCTTGTGCAGGAACATATGGTCACTTTTTACTCCATGTTGATCAACAAGAATCGCAAGATTTAGTAGAAAAAATTGCTGATGGATGCTTACTTGATAAACCAGGGTGGATAAGAATGTCAATCCATCCAACAACAACCAATGCTGAAGTTGATTTTATTTGTGAAAGTATAATCGCTTTAGCGGAAAATTTTAAAGATTGGGAAAAAGATTACCGTTATAACGAAACTTCTAATGAATTTGTTTATAAGGGATTTGAATCAAGTGAAAAAGAATTGGTTAAAAGCTGGTTTAGAAAATAACTGTCAATGAATTGGTCAGGGCTTCGTTATTTTGAGTAATGATATTAGTGAAACCCTGATTGATAATTAAATTACTAAGAATTTTAATTTTGTATCCATCCGATGATTAATAACCGTTGTGAAAAGAATCATCAGATGAATAAACTAGAGTCAGGTTTCACTCATAGTGAAGAACTGACTAGAATCTTGGTTATTCTCAATCTTAAATCAAATCATAATCTAATTTTTAACTTCAGAGCTTTTCAACATTTTCAATAAATAAGAAAATTGTAAACTTGAAGACATGGCTCTTTGCTCGTTGGTAACTCCAGATCCATGCCCACCTTCTGTATTTTCAAAATAGAAAAAATCATGGTCTTGATCATCCATTTTTGCTGCCATTTTTCTTGCATGCCCTGGGTGAACTCTATCATCTCGAGTAGTAGTTGTAAAAAATACTTTTGGATAATCTTTAGCTTCAAATACATTTTGATAAGGTGAATATTTTTTGATATATGCCCATTCTTCTGGCTTATCAGGGTTACCATATTCTCCCATCCAACTTGCGCCTGCAAGTAATTTATTATAGCGTTTCATATCTAATAAAGGAACAGCACAAACTACTGCATTATATAAGTCAGGTCGTTGTGTAAAAGCAACACCTACTAAAAGACCTCCATTGCTACCTCCCATAATTCCTAGATGATCTGGTGAAGTTATTTTCTTTTTTATCAAATCTTCTGATACCGCAATAAAATCATCAAAAACAACCTGTCTATTTTCCTTTAAACCTGCTTGATGCCATTTCGGTCCAAATTCACCTCCTCCACGAATATTGGCAAGAACAAAAACACCACCTTTTTCTAACCAAGATGAACCAAAAGTAGCGCTATAAAATGGTAATCTAGATACTTCAAAACCTCCATAAGCATTAAGTAAAGTTGGATTGTTTCCGTCAAACTTAATATTTTTAGGATACACTAAAAAATATGGTATTTGAGTACCATCTTTAGATGTAACTTCATATTGTTTTACTTCAAACTTACTGCTGTCAAAATATTCGGGTAAACTTTTTAATTTGTTTATTTTTTCACTTTTATCTGCTACATAATACAAAGAACTAGGAATTAAAAAATTTTGAAAACTAAAGAAATATTGATCTGAAAGGTCATCTGTTGATGATATATTAATTGTTCCAAAATCAGGTGCCTTTACCTTTTCACTTATCCATTTATTATTATTTAAATGATATTTATACAATTCACTTTTTACATTTGTTGATCTATTTAATAGAAGGAAATTTTTTGTACTTGAAACAGAAACAAGACTAGATCTCTCATCAGGTTGATAGATTAAATTAAAGCTTCTATCACCTTTTAAAAACTTATTGTAATCAATGCTTAGTAGAGCTCCTTGCCTGTATTTATTTCCTGCAACATTCCAATCAGATTTTAATTCAACCAACATTTGATTTTTAAAAACACCTTGCATACTGGCATCTTCAGGTATGTCAAGTTTAACAAGTTTTTCACCTTCCAATATATAAACATTTGATGTGTAAAAAGTAATTGCTTGATAAACAATAATATACTGTCTTTCAGGTGTATCGATTGAAGAACCCCATATTCCTAAATCTTTTTCATTGCCTTCAAATAAAACTTTTGCTTCGCTCATTGGAGTGCCACGTTTCCAAATTTTTGAAATTCTTGGGTAACCGGAAGTTGTCATTGTTCCTTCACCAAAATTTGAATTTAATATAATTGTAGTTTTTTCAATCCATGACACCGAACCCTTCGATTGCGGAACAAAAAAGCCATCTTTTACAAAATCTTTCTTTATTAGATCATATTCCCGCATTTCTACAGCATCACTTCCTCCTCTGGATAACTTTAGTATACAGCGATCATAATCAGGATATAAAAAAG
>DAOVTF010000215.1 GCA_030633225.1 Flavobacteriaceae bacterium | reverse complement strand
GCATTAACATTCCATTGATTCAAAACAAGGCCACTTTCTGAGGTTATCTTAATAGTTTTATTTCCTGACTGTAAAGAATAATACGAAATTTTCAATTCAGGTTCATTTGGCTCAAACCATTTACTCCATGAACTTCCCCAATTTTTTGAATGTTGTATTTTCTCTAAATCAAAAATAACAAGATCTTTATCTTTAATATCTTTATATTTTTGCAAAAGGGAAACATCTGTTTTATAAATTGATCTACCATGCGTACCTATTACCAGATCTTTAGCCTTATTTTGTATTACAAGATCATGAACCGCAACTCTAGGGAGTCCTTCTTTTAAAATATCCCAATTTATACCTTTATTAAAGCTAATATGAACCCCTTGATCATTTCCTAGGTATAAAATATTTTCATCCTCAGGATCTTCTTTAATTACATTTACAGGTGATTTCGGCAAATAATTACTAATATCTTTCCATGTATTTCCATAATCTTCTGAAACATAAACATAGGCTTTAAAATTATCATCCCTATAACCATTTAAGGTTACATAAACTCGTTCTTTTTTGTGTTGAGAAGCAATTACTCTACTTACCCATAAATTTTTAGGCAATTTTGAAGAAACATTGATCCAGTTCCCTCCTCCATTTTTAGTCAAATTAATAAATCCGTCGTCACTTCCAACATATATTAACCCAAATTCAAACGGACTTTCAGAAATAGTGGTTAAAGTTCCATAAGGTACATTTCCTTTTTTACCGCCCTGAGTAAGATCATCTGAAATTTCAACAAAATCTTCACCTCTTTTCATAGATCGATGTAATTTATTACTACCTAAATACAAAATATCTTGGTTGTGTTTTGACAATAAAATTGGGGTTTGCCAATTAAATCTAAGAGACTCTTCCCCTAAATCATGTTTGGGCTGAATAGCTTTTGAATTCTTTGTTTTAGTATTAATTCTATAATAATTTCCAAATTGAAAACCCGTATAAACTATACTATCATTTCTATTATCAATTTCAACCTGCATACCATCACCACCCATAATACTTTTAAAGGGGTATGACCCTGATTGGTGCCATGATTTAGATTCTTTATTATTACCTGGCCCTTTCCAAACACCATTATCTTGCAAGCCTCCATAAACATTGTAGTTCTTTTTATCATCTACATTTACTGTATAAAATTGCCCAACTTCTGGTTGGTTATTCTTAATCCAATTTTCACCATCATCATAGGTAATATTTACACCACCATCATTACCATCAATTAAATGTCCATCTAAATTCGGATTGATCCATAAAGCATGATGATCCGCATGTACATTTTCTTTACTGATCGATTTAAATGTTTTCCCTCCATCATTTGATGTTAAAATTGGAACTCCATAAATATATATTTTGTCTTTATTTTTTGGGTGAACGTGAATCATACCAAAATAATATCCATAGGAATAATACAGATCGTCAACATAATTTTCATGTGTTTTTTTCCAGGTTTTTCCCCCATCATTACTTCTATAAACTTCAGCGCCCTTCACCGGAGTGTCAAATAAATTAGAATTGGCATTTTCTAAATAAGTTGCCATTTCCATAGGTTGAATTTTATTTTCTTTAACCATTTCTTTAACGCTTGAAGCGGAATACTTTTCAGGAAAATTATTTGATTTTAAATATTTTTTCAACTTTTTATCATCTAGCTTTAAAAAGGTTTCCTTATCCATTTCTTTAAAATCATCTTTCTCTAATTTATCAGAAGTTTCCTTTTTATCTTTTTCTTTTTCTCTACGGAATTGATTATCTAAAATTGCATAAACCGTATTTTTATCAAATACCGCCAAACCAATTCTTCCGACACCTGTACCGGTTGGAAAATTACTTTTTTCAATTGATATTTTAGACCAACTACTTCCTCCATCCAAGCTTTTATAAATAGCCGAATTTTCTCCACTACCCTTAAAATTCCATGATTTTCGTTCTCTTTCCCAAGCTGCAGCAAACATTATTTTATTATTTTCTGGAACAGAAACAACATCTATAATTCCTGTATCATTATTAATAAATAATGTCTTTTTCCATGATTTTCCTCCATCAACTGTTTTAAAAATTCCACGTTCTGCGTTTGGTGTATACAAATGACCAATAACTCCAATAACAACTTCATCAGCGTTATTCGGATTGATTAAGATCTTTCCAATATGATGAGAATCGGTTAAACCAACATTGTACCAGTTTTTTCCTTTATCATCGCTTTTCAAAATTCCAATTCCAGCATAAGAAGATCGCGAAGAATTATTTTCTCCGGTTCCAACCCAAATTGTTCCCCTATTCCAATCAACAGCAATATCACCAATATTTTGAGTTGCTGAATTATCCATTACAGGAGTAAATGTGGTTCCGTTATTGTTGGTATACCACAAACCACCCGATGCATAGGCTACATAAAACTCTGTTGGACTACTAGGGTTAACATCTAAATCAACAACTCGACCACTCATAATTGATGGTCCTATTGAAGTAAATTCAATATTTTGCACAATGGACTCTTGTGCAATAATTACCAATGAATACAAAAATAGAACAAAGAATGAGTATGATTTTTTCATGATTTAGATTTAATATTTTCATAAATATAAACAAAAAAGCTCGTTTACTATTAATAGCAAACGAGCTTTTTTAAAAGATTAAATCTAACTAATTATCTATATAGATATAATCATCATATTCAATCTCAAAATTCATTTTATGATTAGCTTCTTCACCAGCTAATTTTGTAAAAATTTTTTTTAACTCTTTTGTTGGAGCCGATTTAGCTAATCTTTTATATAATTTATATGCTGCTTTTTCTCTTTTCATTGCTAAGATCAAAGCATCTTGGTAGGTCATTTTACCTTTAGTATTACTCTTTACCAGATAATCACTCATTTTCATATCTAATATATCTTCTTTTCTCGCCTCAAAAACACCCTCTGATTTAATTTTTTTTAATCTAGCCTCATGACCTCTTTCTTCTTTTGAAAACTTTTCAAAAGTTTCTTTCATCGATTTTGATTTTGCTTGAGTTGAAAGATTTTCATAAAATTCAGCTGCTCTAATTTCATTAGTTATCGCAAATTCTAATATCTCATCTATATTTTTAAAATTATCCATAATGCTATTTTTTCTTCTGTAAATTTAATAAATAGATATTAATAATAACTCATTTAGTAATTAAAAAGCTAAACTATTTTAATGTTATTAATTGGCTTAATATTTATGTTGATATATTGTAATACTGTTAATCTAGCTAATTTGATTATCATTCTGGTTGTTAATCCAATAAATGTTTTTGTGTAATTTCTTCTTACCACAAACTAATAGAATAATTAAGAGAAAATAGTTTCAATTTTCTTAAAAACATAAATCAATCTATGAATTTATATTTATATAGGATTCTTATTGTAAACAATTTCTTAAATTTGTTATATTCATTTTAAATACTTATTTCATGAAATATGCACCAATAAACAATAAATTATTTACAAAAAATAGAAAGAAATTTGCCAAACAAATGAAATCAAACTCCATGGCAATTTTTAATTCTAATGATCTTTACCCTGTAAGTGCTGATAGCACTTTGCCATTTGCACAACATCGCGATATTTTTTATTTATCAGGTGTGGATCAAGAAGAGAGTGTTTTAGTTCTTTTCCCAGATTGTCCAAATAAAGACCATAAAGAGATATTATTTTTAGCTGAAACCAGTGATCTTATAGCTATTTGGTATGGTAAAAAGTTAAATAAACAAGAAGCTTTTGAAACATCAGGAATTAAAACTGTGTACTGGTTACAGGATATGGATAAGGTTTTATTTGAAATAATGACCCAAACAGAAAATGTATATATCAATACAAACGAACACTATCGTGCAAATATAGAAACCGAAACCCGAGATGCACGTTTTATCAAAGGGTTAAAAAATAAATACCCGGCACATACCTATTTGCGTAGCCAACCAATTTTACAAAGATTAAGATCTGTAAAAGAAAAGGAAGAAATTGCTTTAATTCAACAAGCTTGCAATATTACAGAAAAAGGATTTAGAAGAATTTTAGATTATGTAAAACCTGGCGTTTGGGAATATGAAATTGAAGCGGCCTACATACATGAATTTTTAAGAAATCGTGCCAATGGTTTTGCATATACACCAATTGTTGGTTCAGGTTACAGTGCCTGTGTTTTACATTATATTGAGAACAACAAAGAATGTAAATCAGGTGATGTGATTTTAATGGATGTTGGTGCAAGTTATGCAAATTATGC
>DAOVTF010000194.1 GCA_030633225.1 Flavobacteriaceae bacterium | reverse complement strand
TTTTTTTATATTATTTACAATAATATATATTAGTATTTTATTATATTTGGAGTATATAAATAATAAAAATCGACAATCATGCTTAAAAAAATACTTTATTTATCATTAATTGTTTTTATTTCAACTTCAATTCATGCACAGGAAAAAATTGTTATTGAAAATAACGACAATTACAAATTTCAATCTGAAAAAAATAAACCAGCTCAAACCACTACCATTCAAAGAACTGCACCAGTATTTCAACCCAGATGGAGCTTTGGTGGTAATCTTGGTATGTCTTTCTGGAACGGCGGAACCGATATATTTTTAGCCCCAAAAGCATATTATCATATTTCTCCAAAATTTTTAACAGGTGTAGGTGTTACTTATATTTATTCCGATGGAGATTATTGGGCTCCTCCTGGAAGATATTACAACTATCATTCTAATTCTTTTGGTGGAAGTGTATCTGCACTTTACAGACCAATACCATTTTTGCAATTTTCTGCAGAATACGAAGGTTTACAAACCGAATGGCGAGGAAGAGATATCGACGATGATTCCTATTTTAATAATGCAATATATTTAGGAGCTTCCTTTGTAACGGGGCATTTCTCTTTTGGTTTTAGATATGATGTTCTTTATGATGACAATAGAAGTGTCTATGGTTCAGCTTGGACACCATTTATTGGAATCTACTTTTAAGCCATATTTTTTGCCATTCTCTTTTTAGAATGAGAATGGCAACTTTTTTTGATATATTTTCAATTTCAACATCTTCCATCGTTTTAAGTTTGGCTTCAGAAATGTCTATTCTGTACAATAGATTTACATAGGTTTGAAAATCATTGTTTAATAAAAGCTCAAGCTGTTTTTGAAGTTTATTTGCTAAATCTATTGGCGTTAAATCTATATCAAAGTGACATTCAATTCCTGTCTGATTAAAATCTTTATTTAATTGTTTGATTAGCTTAACCAATAATTCTTTATTCTTTTTTTCTTGAAATATTTCAAATGAAAATTGTTGAGGTAACATTATAATTTTCTATTCATTAAACTAATTCCAAAATCAATAAGACTCTTCTTTCTTTTTTCATTTAACTTCAATAAATCAATTTTTTCAAAAGCTTTTTTAGTATAATTTTTAATTTCTCTTTTAATCATAAGGTCCACATCATATTTTTTAATCAAACCTTTAACTTCTTTGATTTTTTCTAAACTATCATTATTTGTTGCATATAAGCTCAATAATCTTTTTTTGTCTTCCTCTGAAGCCAATTCTAAGGTTTTAATTATTAAATACGTTTTTTTATTCTCTATGATATCTCCTCCAACTTTTTTTCCAAATTCCTCTGTTCCAAAAGTATCTAAAAAATCATCCTGCAATTGAAAAGCTAAACCTAGATTTACACCATATTCATATATTAAATCAGCATCATTTCTATCAGCATTAGCAATTATAGCTCCCATTTTTAATGAACATGCAATCAAAACAGCTGTTTTGTACTTTATCATTTGAATATATTCAGAAAGAGTTACATCGTTTCTTGTTTCAAAATCCATATCATTTTGCTGGCCTTCACAAATTTCTAAAGCTGTTTTGTTAAACAAGGTGTAAAGTTCTTTAAATATATGACCTTCATAGTTATTTAACATCTGATTAGATAAAATCATCAAGGCATCCCCTGATAGTATACCAGTGTTCTCATCCCATTTTTCATGCACAGTCTCTTTACCCCTTCGCAAAGAAGCTCTATCCATAATATCATCATGAATTAAAGTAAAATTATGAAACATCTCAATAGCTAAAGCAGCGTCTAAAGCTTTATTATGATCTTCTCCAAACAGATTGCAACTCATTAAAGTCAAAATAGGTCTGATCCTTTTACCACCCAATTGTAATATATAATGAATAGGGTCATATAAATTTTGTGGTGTTTTTAAGCTATCGTTTTTAACTATTTTTTTAGATAAATACTCTAAAAAAACTTCTCTGTATTCTTGCAAGTCCAAATTTCAATATTTTATGTAAAAATAGATTAATCTATTTTAATATCTAAATTATATAATTATAAAAACTTTGGAAACTTTTTTTGTTTTTAAAGTTTCCTATTGTATATTTGCGCTCTTATGAAAGATAAAATTTTAAAAAAAGCAATTGATCTGTTTTTAAGTTTTGGGTTTAAAAGTGTAACCATGGACGATATAGCAAAAGAACTAGCTATATCAAAAAAAACCATATACTCACATTTTTCAACAAAATCAAAATTAGTAAAAGATGCTACATTTTTTGTTTTTGAATATATAAATGCAGGAATGAATAAAATTTGTGTTTTAAATAAAAATCCTATTGTAGAAATTTATGAAGTAAAAGCATTAGTAATGGAGCAATTAAAAGGTGAAAAGAATTCCCCTCAATATCAATTGCAAAAATATTATCCAAAAATATTTGAAACACTAAAACAAAAACAATTTGAATCCATCAATCAATGCATTACGGGTAATTTACAAAAGGGGATTGATCAGGGTTTGTATAGAAATGAAATAGATATTAGCCTTATAACAAGGTTATACTTTAACGGAATTATGGGAATTAAAAACGTTGAACTTTTTCCAACCAATGAATTTTCTAGTACGTATTTAATGAATAGCTATTTAGAGTATCATATACGTGCAATTGCTACAATAAAAGGAATTAAAATTTTAAATGAAATTATTAAAAATGAAAAAATTAATTAGTATAATCTTTTTTATTTCCTCTTTTTATATTCTTGAAGCACAGGAATATAATTACTCATTTACTTTGAATGAGGCCATTGATTATGCTTTAGAAAACAATTATACAGCAAAAACATCTAAACTTGATATCGATGCTGCTGAAAAAAAGAGATGGGAGACCACAACTATGGGTTTGCCACAAATTAATGGAACAGTTGATTATCAAAACTTTTTAAAACAAGCGGTTACTTTAATTCCAAGTGAAATATTTGGGGGAAATCCCGGAGAATTTGAAGAAGTGGTCTTTGGTGCGAAACAAAATTTAAATGCAACTATAACTCTAAATCAATTGCTTTTTGATGGATCTTATTTGGTTGGCTTACAATCTGCTAAAACATATTTAAAAATTTCAAATCTTGCAAAAGAAAAAACAGATCAAAATATTAGAGAAGCAGTTATTAATGCTTATGGTAATGTTTTGGTGGCCCAAGAAAGTATTTTGATCCTGGAAAAAAATAAATCTGTACTGGAAAAAAATCTTTATGAGACAAAAATTTTATTAGAAAATGGTTTTGCTGAAGTTCAAGATTATGAACAACAACAAATAACATTAGCAAATATTGATAACCAATTGAACAAAGCTACTCGTTTTGAATTTATTGCAAAACAAATGTTCAATTTAACATTAGGTATACCAATAGAAGATAAAGTTGAGTTAAAAGAAAATCTTGAAAATCTAGCATTGAATAGTACTGACCTGGGTATGGTTTCAAAGGCATTTGATCTAAATAACCATATTGATTTTAAGATTGCTGACAACAATGTAGTGGCTGGAGAACTGTTAGTGAAATTTGAAAAAAGTCAAGCTCTCCCCTCTTTAAATGCATTTATTAATTATTCTCAATTTGCCAATAATAATAGTAACAATGTTTTCTATAGTAATTATGGAGATTGGTTTGACTCTTCATTACTAGGTGTTAGCTTAAGAGTACCTGTTTTTAGTAGTCTACAAAGAAGTTCAAGAACCCAACAGGCCAAAATAAATTTATTGCAATCTGAGATCGAATTGAACGAAACTTCTGAAAGATTAAAATTGCAAGTAGCAACATCAAAAAACAAATACCAGTTTGCTTTAGATCAGTTTCAAACCTCAAAACAAAATTTAGTTTTGGCAGAAAGTATTGCTAACAAGGAACAAATTAAATTTTTTGAAGGACTTAGTTCAAGCATTAACCTAACTAATGTTCAAAATCAATTATACAACAAACAACAAGAATATATTCAATCTATATTAGAAATTATACAAACTAAAGTAGAATTAGAAAACGCACTTAATATTTATTAAAATGAAACATATAATCACTTTTTTATTCATTTCTATTTTATTTTTTTCATGTAATGAAGATGGAAAAAAACCAAGATCTTTAGTTGAATTACAAAATAAAAAAGTATCTGTTACCAAATCAATAGATAGCTTAAATTTAGTTTTAAAAAATATTGAAAAAAGTATTGAAAAACTTGATGATACTAAAAAATTACAATCTGTAACAGTTGTAATTCCAAAAAATGAAAATTTCAAACATTATATTGAAATTCAAGGTGTAGTAAAAGCTGATAAAAATATTGAAATAAGACCTGAACTAGGAGGTACTGTACTTAAAATAAATGTAATAGAAGGACAAAAAGTAAAAAATGGACAGTTACTAATTCATCTTGATGATTCTTCAATACAAAATAAAATTACAGAAATTAACACACAATTGCTTTTGGCTAAAACTACTTTTGATAGGCAAAAACGATTATGGGATCAAAAAATTGGTTCAGAGATGCAATATTTACAAGCAAAAGCTCAACTAGAAGGATTAGAAAACAACAAGAAAACGCTTTATAATCAAGTTTCAAAAATGAGAATTACTGCACCTTTTTCAGGAATTGTTGATGAAATTTATCCTAAAAAAGGAGAATTAACAAATCCTCAGCTTCCGGTTATCAGATTAGTAAATTTAGACAAAGTATATATTGAAGCCGATGTTACCGAAACGTATTTACCAT
>DAOVTF010000162.1 GCA_030633225.1 Flavobacteriaceae bacterium | reverse complement strand
TGGAATTGAAAAATAAAACCAATATGTTTATTTCTAAATTTTGATAGAGCTTTATCTTTTAGCTCAGTAATATTTATATCTTTTATAATTATTGAATCAGATGAGCTTGGTTTATCTAAGTTGCCTAAAATTTGTAAAAGTGTAGTTTTTCCTGCACCACTCGGTCCAACTATTGCCACAATCTCACTCTTTTTAATATGAAGGTTAACACCTTTTAAAACCTCTAATTCACCGTAATATTTGTGAATGTTCTTTGCTTTTATCATCTTAAAATAATATGGATGTGAAAATACATCATTTTAAAATAACGACAGATTAAAATTAAAAAAATATAGATTATTAATAACAATGATCTATTATTACTAAATAATCAACTTTTTTTACCCCATGATCTTACACGATTGTAATCCAAGTAATAAATTAACTTAACCGAAAAACTTTGACCTAAGGGTTGATCAAATAAGTTACCAATATTATCCTGATAAGATTGATCAGAATCACTACCAAAATTTAAGATAGAATTTCTATACAGAGCAACCAATTCACTTCCTCTTGCAAACTCCCATACATAACGTAAATCTAAATTCCAGCTGTTAAAATTCAAATCATTTTCTTCATTATAATTATAGTCTGATAAATTTCCGTCTTCTTCCAATTTAAAATAATCATCAGAATAAGTTACTGGAGACCAATAGTGTCTTGCAACAAGTGAAATTGAAGATCGATCATTAAAATTATATTTTGCACTTAAACTATTTTCCACTTCTTTTATATCCCGTTTTCCAAAAATTATAGTTCCATCATCTAAAGTAGTTACATATCCTAGATCGTCAAATTCTTTATCCATTTCAATGGAATAATTAAACAGTAACTTATCATTAACCCTGTATCTGGGAGAAAATTCCCACCAATAACTATAGCCATCGTTACCATTATACCAGCTTCCTCCAACTGAAATATTGTAAGCAAATTTTTTACGAAAATCACTTGAAACCCAAGCTCTAACATTTGATTCAGGGTCTTCTAACCAAAACCTACCTTCTGTTCTTGGTTCAAAATAATCTTTTTGCTGACCTATACTTGTACCAATATTTCCACCAAATGAGAATTGCTTTTTTGTTGTTGCAGACCCAAAAAGGTTTATAAAATTACCTGTATAAACACTAGGTTTAAATCTTCTAAAATAGCCGGTCCACATTCCAACACGAAAATTATTAAAATGCTTAGTTGGTTTAAAAATTTCATAAGTTGTGCTTCCAGAAAACCATTGGTAGTTATTTCTCCGTTGAAATCCTAAATCATTTTTATTGTATTTGTCGTCTGTAAATTCATGATTCAATCTAAAACGAACATTACCTTTTGTTTTACTCAGACTTAAATTTGAAGCAAAACCTGTTGTATTTTCTTGATTTTCTCTTACTGTACTCGTGCTGCCATCACCACTAATTTTATAAGAATTTTGTTTATTTGCTAAATTAAAAACTAATGAACTCACATTGGCATCTCTAAAACTACCATCACGTGTAACATTGGTATTTACAATACCAATGGATGAGTTTTTATTAAATTCTTGATCAATTACTAAAACATTATAATTGGCTAAAGGCTCCGTAACCATTTTTCTTTTTTCACCTGATAATGTGTCTTGAATACTTGCATGAGTCTCTTTTGTTACGGCATTTAGTATGGCAATACCTAAACCTTTTGTTGTTCTACCAGTTACTTTAATAGCATTTATTAGTTCAACTTCAGTTGGATTATTGGTTACCTCTTCATTATCATTCAAATCATCATAAGCTTCAGAATGCCCAACTGGTCTATTTCCAATCCTTCTTGAAAAAAATAAATTTCCTTTATTTAACAGGTCTGCTCCTTCAATAAAAAACTGTCGTTGTTCATCAAATCTTTGTTCAAATGGACCAAGATTTAAGGTAATATTATCAAATCCAACTTGAGAAAAATCGGGAACAAGAGTTGCAAATAAAGTAAAATTATCTGTAATTCCATATTTCAGATCCAATCCAAAAGCAAAATTTGTATCACTTTCACCATCATAATTTCCCCAAATGAATGAAGTAAAAGGTGAAAGACCTAATCGAATAGGAGGCTTTATATCTTTTAAACCTGTTAAATTACCGGTATATTGTGAGGTTTCTCCAACAGTTTTGTCAATGAAATTCCAAGAGTATAATTCTTTTGTGTTTTCAATATTTCTCCAAAAATTAATTCCCCATTTTGATAAATTATCTTTAGAGAATCTTAAAGCTGAATATGGTAATTTCATTTCAACATACCAGCCTTTATCGTCTAATTGAACTTTACTAAACCATATTTCATTCCAACTGTAATCATCGCCATTTGAAGGAGAAACCTGTGCATCAAGTTGTACCCCGGCAGCAGTAACGAAGAACATAAATTCATTTTGGCCATCATTGTTGGGATTTATACTTAAACCAAAAACATCAGTAGTACCAAAATTATCTCTTTCTGTGAGTTGCTTCAAGATTTTATCCGGATTTGCATCATAAAGAATGGCCCCAATATAAATAGCTTCATCATCATACACAACTCTTACTTCAGTTCTTTGATCTTTTGGTTCTGCGTCACCACTTCCGGGTTCATACATTACAAAATCACTTGCAATGTTAGATTTTTGCCAGGCAGAATCATCTAGTTTACCATCGATTTTAGGAGATTCACTTACTCTTACTGCTTGGATCTCTTTTTTTTCGTTTTGACTATAAACAATTGTTGTAAAGAAAAATAAAAGAATGATGGCAATATTTTTCATATAAATAAGTGATTAAAATATTTTGAGTTTTTAAATAGCGAAAATATTTATTAGTTTATTAAAGCTATCTTAATAAATTGTTAAACTACATTATTGACTACTAAAAAATAAATTTGTTACAGTAAAGCTTTTTAAAAAATTAAACAAACTGCATCAAAAATTATGATTTAAATACTTACTTTTGTAGGGATTTAATTCAAAAAAAACAAGTATGAATTTACACGAATATCAAGGTAAAGAATTATTAAATAGTTTCGGTGTTAAAATACAAAGAGGTATTGTTGCCGATAACCATAAAAAAGCTGTTGATGCAGCAAAACAATTAACTGCAGAAACCGGTACTGGTTGGTGGATAATCAAAGCTCAGATCCATGCAGGTGGTAGAGGTAAAGGTGGAGGCGTAAAGCTTGCTAAAAGTTTGACTGAGGTTGAAAGCATATCGAATAGCATTATTGGTATGATGTTAAAAACTCCTCAAACACCACCTGAAGGTAAAAAGGTGAATCAAGTATTAATTGCAGAAGATGTTTATTACCCGGGAGATAACGAACCAGAAGAGTATTATATGTCGGTTTTGTTAAACCGTTCTACAGGTAGAAACATGATTATGTATTCTACTGAAGGCGGTATGGATATTGAAGCTGTTGCCGAAAAAACTCCGCATTTAATTTTTACCGAAGAAATTGATCCTGCAACAGGATTATTAGGCTTTCAAGCGCGTAAAGTTGCTTTTAATTTAGGTTTGTCGGGTAAAGCTTTTAAAGAAATGACAAAATTTGTTCAGTCTTTATATAATGCATATGTTGGATCAGATGCCAGTTTATTTGAAATTAATCCTGTATTAAAAACATCAGATGATAAAATTTTAGCGGTTGATTCTAAAGTAACTTTAGATAACAATGCATTGTATCGTCATAAAGATTATATCGATTTACGTGACTTGCGTGAAGAGAATCCAATAGAAGTTGAGGCTAATGCTGTTGGATTGAATTATGTTGATCTTGATGGAAATGTGGGTTGTATGGTTAATGGCGCTGGTTTAGCGATGAGTACTATGGATTTGATCAAGCAATCAGGCGGAGAACCAGCAAATTTCTTAGATGTTGGTGGTACTGCAGATGCTGAAAGAGTTGAAACCGGATTTAGAATTATATTAAAAGACCCGAATGTAAAAGCTATTTTAGTTAATATTTTTGGAGGAATTGTTCGTTGTGATCGTGTAGCTCAAGGTATTATCGATGCATATAACAATATGGGAGGAAAAGTTAGAGTTCCTATTATTGTTAGGTTACAGGGTACAAATGCTAAAGAAGCTAAAGTTTTATTAGAAAAAAGTGGTTTAGATTTAATTTCTGTTGTTGAATTTAAAGAAGCTGCTGAAAAAGTACAAGAAGTACTTAGTTAATCAAACTTTGAAATAAAATATTTTAATGGCCTGAATTAAATTCAGGCTTTTTTTATTTTATTCATAGGACCTGTGCATTTAGAAGACTAATTAAAGTGTATTAGTTTTATAAAGTTTTTCCATTTCGTTATATTTGAAAAATATAAAAATAATTTATGGAAAATATTTTAGTTGCTGAAAATATTGATAAAAACTTTGGTGATTTTAAAGCTTTAAATAATATTTCAATTCAGGTGCCTAAAGAAAGTATTTTTGGTCTACTGGGGCCGAATGGTGCAGGAAAAACAACTTTTATTAGAATTATCAATCAAATTACAATGCCTGATAAGGGTAACATTATTTTTGATGGGAATAAATTGCAACCAAATGATGTTCATTATATAGGTTATTTACCCGAAGAAAGAGGTTTGTATAAGCGAATGAAAGTTGGCGAGCAAGCCTTGTATCTTGCTCAATTAAAAGGTTTGTCAAAAAGTGAAGCAAAAAAAAGGTTAAAACATTGGTTTGATAAATTTGAAATAGGCGGTTGGTGGAACAAAAAGGTGGAAGAACTTTCAAAAGGTATGGCGCAAAAAGTACAGTTTATCATTACAGTTTTACACCAGCCAAAACTTTTAATTTTTGATGAACCTTTTAGTGGTTTTGACCCTATAAATGCCAATTTGATTAAAGAAGAAATTTTAAACTTAAAAAGAGAAGGTTCTTCGATCATATTTTCTACGCATAGAATGGAATCTGTAGAAGAATTATGTGAACACATTGCTTTGATCCACGAAGCTAATAAAGTGCTCGATGGAAAGCTTATTGATATTAAGAAAGATTTTAAAACAAACACTTTTGAAGTTGGATTGCAAGTTGATAATAAGGAAGATATACTTCAAAACTTAAAGGAAAAGTTTGATGTTTCAACTGCTACCTTCAAATCTTTAGAAGATGATTTAAAGCTAAATATTAAATTAAAGACCGGAGAAACATCAACCGATCTGATAAAG
>DAOVTF010000193.1 GCA_030633225.1 Flavobacteriaceae bacterium | reverse complement strand
TTTATGATCGTTTTTTCTATTTCCATAAATATCTTCTGCATTTATATCTTTAAGACTCAGACTATCCATAATAACTTTTATCCTTCCTTTGCCTTTCCCTAATTTGATCCACTTATTTAATCCTCCGCTACCAGATAATTTATCTAAAAAACGAATAACTTCTCTAGCTTCATAATTTTTTGTTTCATTGCCTATTTTGAATTGATCTAGTTCTTCTAATACAGTAATTGGAATTGCAACATCATTGTCTTCAAAACTAGTAATTGCATTGTGATCAAATAATAATACCGATGTGTCAAGAACGTAAATCTTTTTTGTAGAACTTTTTTTCATATAGCTTTTTTAGGTAGTTCACTCTAAATAAATAGAATGATATTTTTTCATAGTTAGATTTTAATAATTTAATCTCTTCTAAGGTTTTAAAAAAGTACAAAAAATATAATTGGTTAGAGTTGGAATTATTTAAATAATATTTGATTTATTAACAAGAAGTTAACTTTTTAAAAGAACTAAAATTGGAGTAATTATTTTTTTTATGATAGGTAAAAATGTTTATAATCAGTCATTTATTAATTTATCAAAGTTTTTTCTTGACCTTATACTTTCAATGACAACGGTTGAAAGTATCAATAATCCACCCCAAAAAGTGTTCCATGTAGGTACCTCATTTAAGAAAAAATAAGCTAAAATAATTCCAAAAATGGGTTGAACACTACTTATAATGCTAGCGGTACTAGCTGTAAAATATTTTAAACTTTGCAAGAACAAAGTGTGACCTATTGCTGTTGTAAGCAGGGCTAATAAAAAAACAAACGGAAATTGAGTTCGAATACCAGATGTTTCCATTGTAAAAAGAACAGGCAATAAAACTATACTTAGAATAATAATTTGATAGAACATGAGCATGGATCCGTCATATTTATTGGTATGTTGTTTTAAAAGTAATAATCTTAAAGAATAGAATAATGCTGATAAAACACCTAGTAAAACTCCTTTACTTTGTGAACTATTCAAATTAAAATCCGGAACAAGAATATATATCCCCACTAAAACGATTAATCCTAAAATAATATGAACAGGATTGAATTTTACATTGATAAAAAGAGGCTCTAATAAAGATGTAATCACAGGAAAAGTAAACAATGAAAGCATTGCTAAGGCGACATTAGATAATTGCAAGGAATAAAAATAAGTTATCCAATGCCCTCCCATAAATAGAGAGCTTAGTATAAAAGTAAATAAGTCTTTTTTCGAATCTATTTTAAGAGATATTTTTCGATATCGGCAATAAGCATAAATAAAAAATGATGCTAAAAACGCTCTCCACCATACTGTAACTGGTGGAGGCATATCAATATATTTACCTAAAACTCCTGAAGTACTTATAAATAATGTTGCTAAAAGAAGTTCAAAAAGCTGTTTTATATGCTGATCTTTCATTAAATTTCCTCTAAAATTTGTAGTGCTTTTTGAACAGAATCAATTCTGATAAAAGTAATTAATAAACGTAATCCTTTTTTGGTTTCTTTTTCTTTCATTACGCACATTTTACTATTTTTTTGAACGTAAGTTAAAAAACTTCTAAAAATTTCACTTTGATAATATTCACTTTGTTGATCAGATATAAAATAACCAACCATACGTTTTTGTTTTAGAATAATACGCTCTAAACCAAGTTTTTTAGCAAGCCATTTTATTCTAACACTATTTAAAAGATCAACTACTTGTATTGGTAATTCACCAAAACGATCTAACAATTTATTTTCAAATTCTAGAAGTTCTTCATTGGTTTTTAACTCGCTCAATTCCTTATATAAACTTAACCTTTCACTAATACTATTGATATAATCATCTGGAAAAAGGATTTCAAAATCAGTATCAATTTGCACTTCTTTTACAAAGTCTTTAGGTTTGTTTAATTCATCTTTATACAAATCTTTAAACTCCGTTTCTTTAAGTTCATCAATCGCTTCGTTTAATATTTTTTGATAGGTTTCAAACCCAATATCATTTATAAAACCACTTTGTTCCCCACCTAAAAGATCTCCTGCACCACGTATCTCTAGATCTTTCATAGCAATATAGAAACCACTACCCAAATCGGAATGCATTTCTAAGGCTTGTATTCTTTTTCGAGCATCATCGGTCATCATATGATAAGGTGGAGTGATAAAATAACAAAAGGCTTTCTTGTTTGATCGACCAACCCTACCACGCATTTGATGTAGATCACTTAATCCAAAATTATTGGCATTGTTTATAAAAATTGTATTGGCATTAGGAACATCTAAACCACTTTCTACAATAGTGGTAGAAACCAAAACATCAAACTCATTATTGATAAATGCAAGCATTAATTGTTCTAATTTTTTACCTTCCATTTGACCATGTCCAATACCAATTTTAGCATCTGGAACTAAACGTTGAATTAATCCGGCAACCTCTTTAATGTTTTCTATTCTATTATGGATAAAAAATATTTGTCCACCCCGAGAAATTTCATATCGAATAGCATCTCTGATCATTTCTTCGCTAAATTGAATAACATGAGTTTCAATAGGATGCCTATTTGGTGGAGCCGTTTTAATAACTGAAAGATCACGAGCTGCCATTAACGAGAATTGTAAAGTTCTGGGTATTGGAGTTGCAGTTAATGTGAGGGTATCAATATTTTCTTTTAAGGTTTTGAGTTTGTCTTTTACGGCAACACCAAACTTTTGTTCTTCATCAATAATAAGCAATCCAAGATCTTTAAAAACCACTTTTTTATTAACCAATTGATGCGTACCTATAACAATATCAACACTTCCATCTGCTAAACCTTTTAAAGTTTCATTTCGCTGTTTGGTAGTTCTAAATCTATTTAAATATTCTACCGTTACCGGAAAATCACTTAATCTATCTTTAAAAGTTTTTGAGTGTTGAAATGCTAAAATAGTTGTGGGCACTAAAATAGCAACTTGTTTCCCATTATCAACTGCTTTAAAAGCAGCACGAATTGCAATTTCGGTTTTACCGAAACCAACATCACCACACACTAACCTATCCATTGGCTGATCTTTTTCCATATCAGCTTTTACATCTTGGGTTGAACTAAATTGATCAGGCGTATCTTCATAAATAAAACTCGCCTCTAATTCATGTTGCATATAACTATCAGGATTAAAAGAAAATCCTTTTTGCAGTTTTCGTTTTGCATACAACTCAATTAAATTATACGCAATATGCTTAACCCTGGCTTTTGTTTTTTGTTTTAGTTTATTCCAAACGTTTGAGCCAAGTTTATGAACTTTTGGCGCTTTACCATCTTTACCATTGTATTTGGTAATTTTATGTAAAGCATGAATACTTATGTAAAGCACATCGCGTTCACCATAAATTAATTTAATGGCTTCTTGCTTTTTTCCTTCAACATCAATTTTTTGGAGTCCGCCAAATTTTCCAATTCCATGGTCAATATGCGTAACATAATCGCCAATTTCTAAATGGGTTAATTCTTTAAGACTTATGGCTTGCTTTTTGGCAAAACCACTTTTTAATCGGAATTTATGATAACGTTCAAATATTTGATGATCTGTATAACAAACAATTTTTAAGTCTTTATCAATAAAACCTTGATAAAGAGGAGTTGTAATGGTTTTGTATTTTACATCTTCTTCAACGTCATCAAAAATATCATGAAAACGCTTGGCTTGTTTTTCATTATCACAAAAAAGATAATTAGTAAATCCTTTTTTACTATTTTCATTTAAGTCTTCAATTAGTAAATGAAATTGTTTGTTAAATGAAGGTTGAGGTAAAGTTGAAAATGAAATGAAATTCTGTTTATCATCATCAGGTGAAGAACCTATTTTAACAAGATTAAAATCTTTCAGTTGATTTACAATCATTACTCCATCACAAAATAAGTCTTCGGGATTGGTCTTTTTTAATTCGCCTTTTAAATTTTGAAAAGCTTCTTCTGCTTTAGTAAAAAGTTTATTTAGTTTATCGCTTGCAAGATCAACATTTTTGGCAAAAACAATAGTTTTAGAAGATATATACTTTAAAAAACTCTCTCTTTTTTCTTCTAACAATTTATTTTCAACATTAGGCATAATGTTGATCTTATTTAATTTGTTAATTGATAGTTGGGTTTCAATATCAAAGGTTCTTATACTATCAACTTCATCACCAAAAAATTCTATTCGATAAGGCTCGTCATTTGAAAAAGAAAACACATCAATAATTCCGCCCCTAACTGCAAAATCTCCAGGTTCGGTAACAAAATCAACACGATTAAAATTGTATTCGTGGAGTATTTCATTAATAAAATCTAAAGAAAGTTCTTCGCCAACACTTAACTTTAAAGTATTTCGATTTAATTCACTTTTTGTAATTACCTGTTCAAATAACGCTTCTGGATAGGTTACTATAATTGCAGGTTTTCTTTGCGAATTAATACGGTTTAAAACTTCGGCACGAAGTAATACGTTGGCATTATCGGTATCTTCAATTTGATACGGACGCCTATAAGAACCAGGATAAAAAAGAACATTTTTTGCACCTACAAATTGCTCTAAATCATTGAGATAATAAGCAGCTTCTTCTTTATCATTAAAGATTAATAAAAAAGGTTTTTCACTTTTACTAAATACAGATGAGATTACAAAAGACAATGATGATCCAGCCAAATTAGAAATTTCTACTTGGTTTCTTTCTTGAAGTAAGGCACTTACAATTCGATCTACTTTTTCAAATTGATTGTATAAATCA
>DAOVTF010000051.1 GCA_030633225.1 Flavobacteriaceae bacterium | reverse complement strand
ATATCATCAATTAAAAGCACATGCTTGTTTTGTAGAATTTTTTTGTTAGATAAATCAAATTTTTCGTTAACATTTTTTGACCTCTCAAATCTATTTTTCTTTGTTTGTGTTTTTGAAGTTGAAATCCGAATCAAAACATTTTCTAAAAAAGGAACATTCATATTCTTTGATAAGCTTTTCCCAAAAGTAGTAACTTGATTGTATCCTCTTTGTTTTAGCTTATTCGAGTGTAATGGCACAGGAATAATAAAATCAATTGACTTAAACCTTTTACTTGACACCAATTCTTTCCCTAACCAATTACCTAAAAAACTACCTATTTGTTGTTGATTTTTATATTTAAGTTGATAAATTAATTTTTGAACATTTCCTTTTTTTCTATAAATAAGTAAAGACGTAGCAGATTCAACAGGAATTCTTCCATAAAATGAAGTTTCTATATTATTCCCTTTCCATTCGATAAAATTAGTTAATGGCAAATCATTTCTACATGAAATGCAAAGAATATTTTCACCTTTAACTAGTGATTTTTCACATGTTAAACACTGTTTTGGATAAAATAGATTAAAGGTATTTTCTAATAGATTTATCATGAAATTTGCATATTTTGTCGTATTATAGCACTCTAATTTGTTAGAGTATTAAATATGTTAAAAAAAGTTCGTTTTTTATACAATTTTTTAAATTATTTACGTTTAATAAGATAGATTAATTCAAATAAGTAAACATTAATAATAAAATTATGGAAGAAAACAGTAAATCTTCAAACAACAAAATTTTAATAATAGCCTTATTGGTATTATTATTTGGTCTAATTGGATATACATTTTACAATAATAATGACCATAAAGAAGCCGTTCAATTTTTGCAAGATGAAAAAGAGCAAATTATTGGAAATTTAACTGCTATGGAAGAAAAGTATGATGTAGCAATTGCTCAAAATACTAGTTTATCTGATTCATTATCCATAGAAAAAGAAAAAATAATTGCTTTTAAAGACTCTGTTGTAAGTTTAAAGAAAATTAATTCAAATACTTTAAGTAGATATAGAGGGCAATTAGCTAGTTTAAAGGCAACAAACGATCGCTTGCTAGAAGAGGTAGATTCGTTAAGATTATCTAACAACTTATTAACTGAAGAAAAAGACAGTATCAATACACAATTAGTAATCCAAACTAATTATAATGACACTTTAGTTTCTCAAAATATGGATTTGGCTAAAAAAGTTGAAATTGGTGGAGCTATTAATGTTGAAAATGTTAATGTAACTGCAATGAAAATGCGTTCTAACGGTAAATATACCGAAACTAACAAGGCGCAGAAAACAGATGCAATAAAAGTAGAATTCAGATTAATAGAGAATGAAATTGCAACTCCTGGTGACAAAGAAGCATATATTGTTTTAAAAAACCCAAAAGGACAAGTAATTAATGCTAAAGGAACATTTATTAAGAAAGACGGAACGGAGTCTAAGTATACAATGCAAGATATTGTTAATTACGAAAACTCTGATTTAGATGTTATAATGTTAGTTGAAAGAAAAGGTGATAAATACGATAAAGGAACTTACCCTATTGAAGTATATGTAGAAGGGAAATTAGTTGGAGGAGCAAAATTGGAATTAGGAGATTCATTTTTAGGATTATAAAACCACTTTTTAAAACATAAATTAAAAGGAAACACAAAAGTGTTTCCTTTTTTTATTGCCTGACAAATAAATTATATATTTTTGCCAATCTTATTAAATCTTAAATAAAATATATTAAAACTATAGCCTTTGAAAAATCAAGAAGATAAATTTAAAAAAGTAATTTCTCATGCCAAAGAGTATGGGTATGTTTTTCAATCAAGTGAAATCTACGATGGACTAAGCGCTGTATACGATTACGCCCAAAATGGAGTCGAGCTAAAAAATAATATACGCGAATATTGGTGGAAAGCCATGGTGCAAATGAATGAAAATATTGTTGGTCTTGATTCAGCAATATTTATGCACCCTACTACTTGGAAAGCCTCAGGGCATGTTGATGCCTTTAATGATCCTTTAATAGATAATAAAGATTCTAAAAAAAGATATAGAGCAGATGTTTTAATTGAAGATTATGCCGAAAAATTAAATCTTAAAGCCAAGAAAGAAATTGCTAAAGCAGTAAAACGCTTTGGTGATGCTTTCAATGAAAATGAATTTATTACTACAAATCCAAGAGTTTTAAAATATTTATCAAAACGTGATGAAGTTTTAAAAAGAATGGGGGAATCTCTTGAGAATGAAGATCTGGTAGAAGTAAAAAATTTAATAGAAGAATTGGAAATTGCATGTCCGGTTTCTGGCTCAAAAAATTGGACAGATGTCAAACAGTTCAATTTAATGTTCGGAACTAAATTAGGAGCTTCAGCTGATTCTGCTATGGATCTGTATTTACGTCCGGAAACGGCACAAGGTATTTTTGTCAATTTTGCCAATGTGCAAAAAACCGGAAGAATGAAAATTCCTTTTGGTATAGCTCAAACAGGTAAAGCTTTTAGAAATGAAATTGTTGCAAGACAATTTATTTTTAGAATGCGTGAATTTGAACAAATGGAAATGCAGTTTTTTGTTCGCCCTGGTGAAGAACTAAAATGGTATGAGCATTGGAAAGAAAAACGATTGAACTGGCATTTATCTCTTGGTTTAGGTAAAGAAAATTATCGTTTTCACGATCATGATAAATTAGCTCACTATGCTAATGCAGCTGCTGATATTGAATTTGATTTTCCTTTTGGCTTTAAAGAACTAGAAGGGATTCATTCAAGAACTGACTTTGATCTAAAAGCTCATGAAGAACATTCAGGTAAAAAGCTACAATTCTTTGATCATGAGATGAATAAAAGCTATGTTCCTTACGTAATTGAAACTTCTATTGGGTTGGACAGAATGTTTTTATCCGTTTTTTCTACCGCTTTACAAAATGAAGTTTTAGAAGATGGATCAGAAAGAATTGTCTTAAAATTACCAGCGGTACTTGCTCCTACAAAAGCAGCTGTTTTACCTTTAGTAAAAAAAGATGGATTACCAGAAATTGCAAGAACAATTATTAACGACTTAAAATTTGATTTTAATGTAAGTTATGATGAAAAAGATGCTATAGGCAGAAGATATAGAAGACAAGACGCTGTTGGAACTCCATTTTGTATAACGGTAGATCATGAAACAAAAAATGATGATACGGTTACTATTCGTCACAGAGATACGATGCAACAAGAAAGAGTAAAAATAAGTGATTTAAAATCTATTATTTTAAAAGAGGTTTCTCTTAGCAACTGGCTGCACAAAATATAAAGTAATTCTCAATCATGGGGTGAGGTCACCCTGTGATTAAAAAATATCAAAAATTAAAAACTGGCCCTCAACTGAATATTGCCGGTATGAATGGTTTTTGATGTTTCTGATTTTCTCCCAAAATAATTCAAATTTAGATCCAAATAAGAAGTTAATCGCTTTTGTAGATTTAATAACCAAGTAAAATTTGTTCCTGGCTGCAAGCCTTCTAACATTTGAAATGCTGCAGGGGAATTAGTATTCCCTTCAAACTCATAAAAATACAAATTCAAGTTTGCATTAATTGAGAATTTTCGTTTATTAGAATATTGGAAATTTGCCCCAAAAACATGCATTTGTAAACTCTCATATGCTGCCATTTTATTTTCTTTGTTCTTGTATTTATAAAAGGCCTCTAATCTTGAATTTTTACTATGTAAATAGGACAACTTAGGGAAAGCATTAAAACTATTAATTTGATAATTTCTGTTATCATAACTAAATGATTTACTCGTATTTTCATTGATTCCAGAAATAAAATCAAGCAGCCAAAATTTATCAATTTTATGTATCATCTGAAACTGATGCGTATTGAATTTAACATCTTGATCACCAAAAGTAAAAACAGTCTTTTTACGTGAATTTATATAGGTATAAACCATACTAAAGTATTGCTGACCCCTATTAAAAAATAAACTATTTTTAATATTTAGATTCAATGCCAACAGATCATCTTCGTTATTATTAAAAGGATTTATATTTAATTTTGAATCTCCCCTTTCTGTTTTTGAATCAATTAAAAAATAAGCCACATCGCTAAAATGAGAAACTATCTTTTTAAACCCGCCTTTATTTTGCCATTGCAAGGCATTTATATTGATCGATTGTGAAAATTTATTCTGATTGGTTTTAATAAAATTTAACTGAGGCAGTAAAATTCTTACATATTTTGCTTGATCTTGGAATTTAGCAATAACAAATTCATCTAATTCTTGAATTTCATTTTCATTAAAATCTATCCATTCATAAAATCCTTTTCCTGGTTCAACTTCAATATATGTAAACTCTTGTTGTGGTAAATTACCTGCTTGAGTTTCATAAAGTGTTAGCAAACTAATTGAATTTTTAAATAAATTTTGTCTGTAAGTTATCCTTGAATTTATAGCTTCCTCATCATCTAAATTTACATTTTTTACTTTACGATAATTAACAAAAAGAGCTAGATCTGCATTTTTATTTTGAATTAACTTGGATTTTAAGAAAAAGGTATTGGCTTTACTAACATTTTCTAATACAGATGTTTGTACACTATCTGTAGTTCGGTAATTATAGCCTACCTCAGCAAATATTTTTGTAGAATCCCCTACTCCAAAAAATCCTTCAATTTCAGAAAACTTATGGCTTATTCGATTTAAATTATGATTTAATTTATTTTTTCTCTGATTATTTTCATAATTATATTTTCCACCAATCCAGCTTTTAGAAAAATTATGAACAGCATAACTATACCATCTATAAAATGCATTTTCTTCAAAGTTATCTTTATTACTCAAAATACTTCCATCTACAATTACTTTAGTATTTTTATAATTAATATTAGCTAATATACCCTGTCTGTTTCCTTTATAATTTTCTCCTAAACGTAAGTTTTCATAAGTATAGTTTATTGAGCCAATACTATCTCTAACAAAAGATAAACCACCCAAAATATATTGTTGCTCTTGTTGAGTTTGGGTTAATTGTTGATTAATATTCCAATCTCTTGAAAATTCAACACTTCTAAATCTTTCTATTGTACTAAAATTTTTATCGATAAATTCATAATCTATAATACTACTTAACTGCCATTTTCTATCTATAATGGTTTGCTCCCAATTAACTTTTGAGGCAAATCCTTTATTATTATCATTGTCAATATTTGAAAATAAATTCTGATTCTTATCACTAAAAGCGAATTCTGATTTAAATTTGGTTTTATCACTGGGGTTGTAACTAGCATCAATGGTTATCATTTGTAATTTTTCTGGAGCTACTAATTGAATTACAGGTAAATAAGACCCTTGTTTTAAACCATTAATTTCAGTAATAAATTCATAAACTCTACCTGTTGCTAAGGTTGTTTGAATAAAATAATCTCCTTTATTATCGCCTACATAACTAAAACTTACCTGAAATAATTCATCATTAGGATCATTAGAATGAACAAATATTTCTTGATTATTTTCTACTACTTTTTTATATAAAATTTTGTTTTCGGCATAAACTGCTGGTACGGCAGAAGGTGCTACCATTTTTTTATCATCATCTCCAGCATCGGCTAAAATTTGCTTTTGTTCATCTGTAAGATCTTGATGAACAGTTTTATTTTTTGAATCGGTTTCATTGTAATACTTTACCCCTACTTTTAGTTTATCTGAATTAAATTCAGCTCCGTCAAAAGTTAAAAAGCGATTATAATTTCTGTCAGCAATTTGATATTCAATCGTGAATCTTAAATTTGAGGTAACTGAATAAATAGTTGTAAAAGTAATTTCTGAAGTATTATAATCAACAATATAATCAAAACTCTCACCCCTTTTTAATAAAACACCATTGGCGTAAACTCTTTCACTACCAGAAATCATTAAAATAAATTGTTCATTATTTGGTCCAAGAATTTTATACGGACCTTGATTCCCATCAATACCATTGAAGTTATAACTATGAAATCTACCTTTAACAAGTGCTCCTGATGCAAAAATATTGGTTTTACCATTTGCATGATTCAAATTAGCATTTAAAGATACACCCGATATTTTCTTATAAAATTGCATAAAATAACTATTGGTATTCATCAGATCAATATCACCAGCAGTAAGTTTCCAGTTTTTACTAAATAACTCCAAATAAACTTTATCAAATTCATCTAACCTTTGGGTATACCCTCCTTCTTGTAAGGGTATTTCATTGTCCGTTATCGAAGCTCTAATACCAACTTTTGAAGATAGCTGACCTTCTATTTGCAGATTAAAATTTGAGTTAACAACAGCATCTTGATTGTTTCCAACCGTTACTCCTCTAGATAAACTACCACTTGTATATAAACCATCAAAAGGTTTAGAAAAACTATTTTTATTTTTAGCCTGGTAACTATATAATTTAGATTCATCGGTTATTTGAGGAACAATAAGATCTTGATCAAATGCGCTATAGTTTTTAGTTAAAAAATTAGGTAAAGCTTGATATTCTATTTTTACCGTATCCATTGAATTAGAAAATTCACTATGCAGAATAAGTTTGGAAGCAGCAAAATCTACATGATAAGAAATTGAATCTAATTCTTGATTATCAGTACTATAAATTTTAAAATAATTAGGATTGATGCTAACTGAATCTATTTGGATTGTATCTGAATGGACGGTAAAAACTTTAGTTTTTATATTTCTAGGCTTGTTTTGCCCAATTGCAACCAAACCAAATAAAATGCATGATATAACTAAAACTTTTTTAATCAAAACAATATTAAGATAAAACAAAAATAGAAGAAAAAATGGAAGATTTACTATCCACTAAAATAAAGACATTTGCTTGGTGCCATTCTCATGTTCTAATAACCATTTTTTTCTCCAAATCCCTCCGGCATATCCGGTTAAAGAACCGTTACTGCCAATTACTCGATGACATGGAATAATAATCCAAATTGGATTTTTACCATTTGCAGAAGCAATTGCTCTAATCGCTTTTATATCTTCCATATTTTTAGATTGCTGCAAATAGCTTATGGTTTTTGCAAATGGAATGTTTTGTAATTCTTGCCAAACTTTCTTTTGAAACTCTGTTCCATTTGGGTTTAATTTTAAATTGAATTCAGTTCTTTTATTATTAAAATACTCCTCTAACTGTAGAACGCAATCTTTTAAAGAACTTGGAGTTGTTTTAGAGGGTGTAATTTCATAATCTAAAACAGATACCGAAATAATTCCGTTTTTATCACCAACTATTTTAGCAGTTCCTATAGGTGTTTTATAAAATGCTATGTCAAAATTATCTTTATCCATATAATTAAATACTAAATATATCTTTTGAATTTTTTGTTGTGATCTTCGCAATCTCTTTTGTCGATAAATTATAAATAATTGAAAGTTTTTCAACAATATTCACAAGATAACTACTTTCATTTCTTTTTCCTCGAAACGGAGTTGGTGCGAGGTAAGGTGAGTCTGTTTCCAAAACTATATGTTTTAAAGGTATTTCATTTAAAAACTGATCAATTTTACCATTTTTAAAGGTAACAACTCCTCCAATTCCCAACTTCATACCGTAGGAAATTGCTTGTTTAGCTTGGCTAATATTTCCTGTAAAACAGTGAAAAATTCCGTATAATTTATCATCTTTTACTTCTTTTAATATTTCAAATATTTCATCAAACGCATCACGACAATGAATTACAATTGGCAAATTATTCTCCTTCGCCCAGCTTATTTGCTCTTTAAAAGCATCTTGCTGTTGTTGTAAAAAGCTTTTATCCCAGTACAGATCTATACCAATTTCTCCAATCGCATAAAATTTTCGTTCCGTCAACAATTTCTTTACTATAGCTAATTCTTCTTTATAATTTTCTTTTACATGTGTTGGGTGCAAACCAGCCATTAAAAATACACTTTCTGGATATTGTTTTTCTAATTCGAACATTGCCTGATAATAAGTTGAATCAATAGCCGGGATAAAAAATCTCTTAATATTATTATCTATTGCTCTTTGAATTACTTCATCTCTATCATTATCAAATTGCTCAGAATATAAATGTGTGTGCGTATCGGTTAAAATCATATTGCAAATATACTATTGACATTATAATTAATAATATTATTTATTTAAAAATAAAGCCTCCCATTAGAATAACCGTTATCAATTTTTTTGAAAAATTAAATTTTATAGACTAGATAAAAATCATAATTATTCTATATTTACCATCCTTAAAATAAAACCCCAAACCATGAAAATTTACCATAACCCAAGATGTAGCAAAAGCCGTCAAGGTCTAGCCATTTTACAAGAATCTAAAGTAGATTTTGAGATTGTTGAATATTTAAAAACGCCTTTAACAGAAAAAGATATCAAAGAATTAGTTGCTAAATTAAACATTGATCCTATAGATTTAGTAAGAAAGAATGAAGCCATTTGGAAAGAAAATTTTAAAGGCAAAGAACTTAGTAACGAGGAAGTTATTAAAGCAATGGCAAACAATCCAAAACTAATTGAACGGCCAATTGTTGTGCATAATGATAAAGCTATTATTGGACGACCACCAGAAAAAATAATATCTATAATTTAAGTGAAATCTAGTGGTTTTTGGTACTCACTAAAAATACCCTAAAACCACTATTTTGTATCATTATTCAATTCTCTATTTTTATCGGATTATATTTATGCGAAATGAAATTTCTTTATTTTTTATTAATTAGCTTGCTTCCCCTAAGTATCTTAAGTCAAGAAGCTAATGATAGATTTCTAATTTCAGGTAATGTATTTGATGCAGATACCCATACTGCGCTACAATTTATTACCATAACTTTACAAGACGTTTCTACATATGAAATTATTGGTGACATCACTAATAAACAAGGTGAATTTGAACTTTCAGTTCCTAAAGGAAAATACAACTGTGTAGTTGAATCTTTATCATTTAGTCCGTTTATCATCAAATCCTTATCTGTAAATCAAGATCTAGAACTTGGAAACATTGAATTGAAACAAAATGTTGAAGAATTAGATGAAGTAGAAGTTGTTGCCAAGAACAAGTTAATGGATTATAAATTCTCAAAAAAGATCTATAAAACCTCGAAAGACATTGCCAATGTAGGCGGCAATGCTATAACTGTTCTTGAAAATACACCTAGTGTTAGGGTAAACGACGAAGGCACAATTATTATAAGAGGCAATACTGCTAAAGTTTTGGTAAATGGCAAACCCTATGGCGGAAAAAACAGTAATGCAGATATACTTAGTTTGATTCCTTCCAGTTCTATTAAAGATATTGAAATCTTAACTCGATCGGCTAAATATGATGCAGATGGAGGTGGTGAAATTATAAATATCGTGTTAAAAAAAGGAATAAACGAAGGCT
>DAOVTF010000077.1 GCA_030633225.1 Flavobacteriaceae bacterium | reverse complement strand
ATGATGGTTATTTTGAGGGCAATGGTTATCAAGTAACATATACATTCGGGCATTTATGTACTCTGTTTGAACCTCACGATTATAAACCTTATTGGAAAAGTTGGGATTTAAATAACTTACCCATGTTGCCTGATAAATTTCAGACAAAGGTTGTTGGCAATTCTGGAATAAAGAAACAGTTCAGTATTGTTAAAAAATTATTTGACAAAGCAAACCTAGTAATCAATTGTGGTGACGCAGGTCAAGAAGGTGAATTGATTCAACGCTGGGTAATTAATCAAGCTGGATATAAAGGTGAAATAAAACGCTTATGGATCTCTTCATTGACTTCAGAAGCGATCAAAGAAGGGTTTGAAAATTTAAAACCTTCTGAACAATACGACAATTTATATTATGCAGGGTTTTCAAGAGCCATCGGCGATTGGTTGTTAGGCATGAATGCAACCAGATTATATACTGTAAAACACGGTGGTTATAAACAGGTTTTATCTGTGGGAAGAGTACAAACACCCACTTTAGCAATGTTGGTTAGCAGGTTTAAAGAAATTGAAAATTTTAAACCCCAACCCTATTGGGAATTGCAAACTTTGTATAGAAAAACTATTTTCAATTGTGAAGAAGGCCGGTTTTTAAAGAAAGAAGAAGGATTAGATTTTGCTGAAAAAGTTAAAAACAGTGACTTTGAAATAGTTTCTGTAACAAAGAAGGTAGGAAAAGAATATGCACCAAAACTATTTGATCTAACTGGTTTACAAGTATATTGTAATAGTAAATTTGGCTTTACAGCCGATGAAACCCTTAAAATTGTTCAAAAATTATATGAGCAAAAAGCAGTTACTTACCCTAGAGTTGATACCACTTTTTTACCAAATGATATTTATCCAAAAGTTCCAGGGATTCTAAAAAATCTCACAAAGTATAAATCATTAACTCAAATATTATTAGGTAAAAAAATAAAAAAATCAACTAAAGTTTTTAATGACAAAAAAGTAACCGATCATCATGCTATAATTCCAACAGGTATTCAAATAAATTTACAATACAATCAGCAACAAGTTTATGATATTATTACTAGAAGATTTATTGCTGTTTTTTATGAGGATTGTAGTGTAGCAAATACAACTGTAATTGGCAAAGCAGATATCGTTAAGTTTAAAACAACTGGCAAAGAGATTTTAAAAAAAGGATGGAGAGTTGTTTTTGATACCTCAGCTGCGCTAAGTAAAAATAATTCCAATGAAAAAAAAGAATCAGGAATATTACCAACATTCGTAAAGGGTGAAAAAGGAACGCACGAACCTTCTTTTTTAGAAAAAGAAACAAAATCTCCAAAATATTTCACAGAAGCTACTTTATTAAGAGCTATGGAAACAGCCGGTAAACATGTTGATGATGATGAGATGCGTGAGCTAATGAAGGAAAATGGAATTGGCAGACCCTCAACTCGTGCTAACATTATAGAAACTCTTTTTAAACGAAAATATATCATTCGGAAAAAGAAAAATCTTTTACCAACAACAACAGGAATTCAATTAATTGATACTATTCAAAATGATCTATTAAAATCGGCTGAATTGACCGGTCAATGGGAGAAACAATTAAAGGAGATTGAAAAAGGTAATTATAATGCTGGTACTTTTATTAATAACATGAAAAAAATGGTTGATCATTTAGTTTATGAAGTAAGAACTGAAAAAAAGCAAGCTAATATTTCCCATGCTACTAATATTAAAAAGAATAAAACTGTAACTAAAGCTAATAGAACAAAAGGTATTATAAATCAAAAATGTCCAAAATGTAAAAAGGGATCTATTTTAAAAGGTAAAACTTCTTATGGATGTAGCAATTATAAAAAAGGTTGTGATTTTAGATTGCCTTTTAGCTTTATGAATAAAAAATTATCTGAAAATCAATTAATTCGCCTTCTGCAAAAAGGCTGTACTGTAAACTTAAAAGGATTTAAATCTGAAACTGGTTTGACAGATGGATTAATTAGATTTGATGATAAATTTAAACTTCATTTAGAACAGAAGAAAACTAAAGAAGTATTAAATATTTGTCCTAAATGTAAAAAAGGAACGATCATCAAAGGAAAAAACGCTTATGGCTGTAGCAATTATAAAAAAGGTTGTGATTTTGTTTTTATTTTTGATAAAATTAGAGAAATGGCCAAAGGAAAAGAGCTGACAAAAACATTGGTTTATTCAATTTTGAATGGAAAACATTAGAAAACACAAGCATTATATTATTAATAAACCTTATGGCTATTTAAGTCAGTTTGTTAATAATCAAACCAAAAGGGCTAATAAAAAATTATTAGGTGAGTTATTTGATTTTCCTGAGAATATCATGGCGATAGGTAGGTTAGATGAAAAATCAGAAGGACTATTGTTACTAACTACTGACGGAAAAATGAGTGAGTTTGTTCGTAGCAATAAAGTTGAAAAAGAATATTATGTTCAAGTTGATGGTTTAATTACAACTAAAGAAATCAACAAATTAAAGAATGGAGTTGAAATAGGATTTGAAGGAATAAAATACTGGACTAAAAATTGTAAAGCTGAGCTGTTAAACGATATACCAAATTTTCAAAAAAGAAGTAAAAAGGTTAGAGATGAAAGACATGGACCAACCAGCTGGATTTCTATTACTTTAAGGGAAGGGAAATTTAGACAAGTGAGAAAAATGACAGCTGCAGTCGGTTTCCCAACATTAAGATTAGTAAGAATAAGAATTGGCAAAATTGAGTTAAAAAATATGAAAGTTGGAGAAGTAAAAGAAGTTAATGTTCTAATGGTTAATTAAATTTCTATTTGTAATTTTCAAGCTTTAAAATAAAAGTATGCAAACATTTTCAATAGCAATTCACGGCGGGGCAGGAACCTTAGTTAAAGGTATGATGACTCCAGACAAAGAAAAGGATTATAAAAAAGCTTTGAATAATTCTTTGACAAAGGGTTATAAAATTTTGGAATCAGGTGGTACTGCAATTGATGCTGTTGAAATTGCAGTAAGATCACTAGAAGATTCTCACCTTTTTAATGCAGGAAAAGGTAGTGTTTTTACTGCTGATGAGTCCCATGAAATGGATGCCTCAATAATGGATGGCAAAACCTTAAATGCAGGTGCTGTTTCTTTAATAACTGGAATTAGAAATCCAATAACATTGGCAAAAGATGTAATGGAAAAAAGTGAGCATGTTTTTTTAGCTGGAGATGGTGCCATGCAATTTGCCAAACAACTAAATTATTCATTAGAAGACGAAACTTATTTTTACGATGAACTCAGACATCAACAATGGTTAGAAATAAAAGATACCGATAATTTTCAACTGGATCACAGTTTAAAAAAAGACAGCAAATTTGGAACTGTTGGTGCTGTGGCATGTGACAAAAACGGAAATATTGCAGCTGCAACATCTACTGGCGGAATGACCAACAAAAAATTCGGAAGAGTTGGAGATAGTCCGATGATTGGTGCCGGAAATTATGCGAATAATAAAACCTGTGCTGTTTCATGTACCGGAAGTGGAGAGTTTTTTATAAGAGGTGTCGTTGCTTATGATGTGTCTTGTTTAATGGAATATAAAGATATGAATCTTGAAGACGCTGCAAATGAAGTGATTAATAAACGAATTTTAGAAATAGGTGGTGATGGTGGATTAATTGCAGTTGATAAACAGGGTAATATTTCTATGCCTTTTAATACGGAAGGAATGTATAGAGCTTGTAAATCTTCGGCAGATAAAGAAGAAGTTTCTATATATAAATAAGATCAATCAAACTTGGAAATTATACAAAAGGAGAATCGATAGGAAGAATATTTACAATTCTATTTTCAATATCATATCTGTCACCATTAGATAATACCTGAGTTATTAAATTTGTAATGGTCATTGGAGTTCCTTCTTTCAATAATTCTTCATTATTATGGGTAATTTCACTTCCGTCAAAAACAATAACCATTCCTGAACCTATCACTTCAAATTCATTTCTATTTTTAATTACTAGCCCGGTATCTTCTGCCAATCCAACACCCAGTAAATTAGGGAATTTTGCTACCGACTCAACCAATCTTCCAAAACGCCCGCGTCTAATAAAATGAGAATCAATTATTAATCCAGAAATAAGATCCATACCTTTTCTCATGGTAACAACACCTTTTCTAAAAACTTCGGTTCCGCTTCCTCCGGCAATCATTTCTTCTGACATACACATTGCTCCTGCGCTTGTTCCGGCAATAACAAAATTTTCATTAATATATTTCTCTCTTAAAACACTATGAATTGTAGAATCACCAATAATTTCAGTAATTTTAGATTGATTTCCACCAGAAAACATCACACAGTCAGCATTTTTAATCATGTTGATGAATTTTTCATCTTCTGATTGTTCTCTACTTCTTATATCTAAAACCTGAACTTGAGTACATCCCAATTTTTTAAAAGCTTCTAGGTAATTTTCTCCAATTTCGATTGGTATTCTTGATGCCGTTGGAATAATCAATATTGATGCATCTTTTCCTCCACTTTCTTTTACTACTCTCGATAAAATTCCTTCATCAATAAATTCCAAGGTATGCACTTCACTTTCACCATTTCCTTTATCTTCATTTCCTCCTATAGGAATTAATGTTCCCCTAACTATTTGCATGCTATTTTTTTTAATAAAATACGTCGACAAAACTAAACTATTTTTTTAGCAAAAAATGTTTATATTTATAATATTTCTGTAAACAATTTACTAAACCAAATAATTATGAAAATACTAAGTATAAATGCAATGAGAGGACCAAATTACTGGTCTATAAGAAGACATAAACTCATTGTAATGGTTCTTGATCTTGAAGAAATGGAAGAAATGCCATCTAACAAAATTGAAGGTTTTAGAGAACGTTTAGAAGCTTTATTTCCAAGCATGTATGAACATCGTTGTTCGGTTGGAACACCCGGAGGTTTTTTTCAAAGAGTAGAAGAAGGCACATGGATGGGACATATTATTGAACATATTGCATTAGAAGTTCAAACTTTAGCCGGTATGGATACAGGTTTTGGTAGAACTCGCGGTTATGGTGAAGAAGGTGTATATAATGTTGTTTTTTCATATATGGAAGAAAAAGTTGGGAGATTTGCGGCTAAAATGTCGGTAGATATCTGTGAGGCTTTGATCAAAGGAGAAGAATATGATATGACTGATGATATTCAGCGAATGAGAGAAATTCGTGAAGATGAACGTTTGGGACCAAGTACTGGATCTATTGTTGCTGAAGCTCAGTCAAGAGGTATTCCATGGTTAAGATTAAATAAATATTCTTTATGCCAATTAGGGTATGGAGCAAATCAAAAAAGAATTCAGGCAACTGTAACTAGTGAAACAAGTAGTATTGGAGTAGAATTAGCTGGTGATAAAGAAGATACAAAATACTTATTAGAACAAGCAGAAGTTGAAGTCCCTCGTGGTGATATTATTCGTAGAGAAAGAAGTTTAAAAGAAGCTTGTGAATATGTTGGTTTTCCGTTAGTTATAAAGCCAATTGATGGTAATCATGGTAGAGGAATCACTGTAGATATCAATTCTTATGAAGAAGCATTAGAGGCTTTTCATATAGCCAAAGAAATTTCAAGAGCAGTTATTGTTGAGAAATTCATAACTGGTGATGATTATCGTTTATTAGTCATCAATAATAAATTGGTTGCTGCTGCAATTAGAACTCCTGCTCATGTAATTGGCGATGGTAAATCAAGCCTACAAGAATTAATAGATAAAGTAAACAGTGATCCACGAAGAGGTTATGGTCATGAAAAGATCCTAACCCAGATAACTGTAAACGAATTAACTAAAAATATTATTAAAGGAAACGGTTATAATTTGGATACCATTATAAAAGAAAATGAAATGCTCATCTTAAAAGATACAGCAAATTTAAGTACTGGTGGAACTGCTGAAGATATTTTAGACATTGTTCATCCTGCAAATGTATCAATGGCAGAGCGTATTTCAAAAATAATTGATCTGGATATTTGTGGAATTGATATTATGACAACAGATATATCAAAACCATTATCTGAAACTGGTGGTGCGGTTCTTGAAGTTAATGCAGGCCCCGGATTTAGAATGCACCTCGCTCCTACCAAAGGTTTACCTAGAAATGTTGCTGCCCCTGTAATTGACAAATTATTTCCTCATGGTTCTACAAGTAGAATTCCAATTATTGCCGTAACTGGTACCAACGGAAAAACTACCACTACCCGATTGATTTCGCATATTGCAAAAATGAACGGATATAGAGTTGGTTATACCACAAGTGATGGGGTTTATATTCAAAATAGATTGCTCATGACCGGTGATTGTACAGGTCCGGCAAGTGCCGAATTTGTGTTAAGAGATCCAACAGTTAATATGGCAGTTTTAGAATGTGCTAGAGGCGGATTACTACGTGCCGGTCTAGGATTTAAAAAATGTGATATTGCAATTGTCACTAACGTAGCTTCTGATCATTTAGGATTAAAAGGTATTCATACTATTGAGCAGTTAGCCAGAGTAAAAGGAGTTGTTCCTGAAACGGTTCTACCGGATGGATATGCAATTTTAAATGCCGATGATGAATTGGTTTATGATATGCGTAGAAGTTTAGATTGCAATGTAGCTTTATTTTCTATGGATGAAAACAATCCTCATATTAAAGCTTTACAACGTAAAGGAGGTGTAACAGCGATTTACGAAAATGGTTATGTTACTATTTGCCGAGGTGAATGGAAAATGAGAGTTTTGAAAGCAAAAGATATTCCTTTGACATATGGAGGTAAAGCAAAATTCATGATTCAAAATGTTTTACCAGCAATTATCGCAGCCAATGTTCAAGGAATTAGCATTGAAGATATGAAAGCAGGATTAGAAACTTTTATTCCTTCTGCTACTCAAACTCCAGGTCGTTTGAATTTATTTAAATTTAAAAACTTTAATATTTTGTTAGATTATGCGCATAATCCTGCTGGAATGAGAGCTCTTAAAGATTTTACTGATGCCCTTGATGCAACAGTTAAAGTTGGTATTATAGCCGGAATTGGTGATAGACGTGAAGAAGATAATAACGAAATGGGAAGTATTGCTGCCGAAATGTTTGATGAAATTATTATTCGACAAGATAAACGCCTTCGAGGAAAAACAGAAGAAGAACTAATTAAAATGCTCGAAGATGGTATAAAAATGAAAGACCCAAATAAAAAAATAACAATAATACCTTCTGAAAAGGAAGCAATTACTTTTGCTGTTAAAAATGCTGTTAAAGGTTCTTTAATTGTTTTAAGCAGTGATGTTATACCCGAAGCTCTCGATCTTGTTAAAAAGTTTAAAAATTTAGAAGCTAAAGGAGAATTAGTTTTATAAAACTGAATTTTATTAAAAATGTTTGAAGTAATGAATTGCCTGAAGAAGAAATGAGTAAAAATATACTAATCATTGGCTTTGTTTGGCCTGAGCCCAATTCAACTGCTGCTGGTAGCAGGATGTTACAATTAATTGATTTTTTTAAAAAAAACAATTATAATATAACTTTTGTAAGTTCAGCCCAAAAAACAGATATTTCTTACCCTCTAGAAAAATTAGATGTAAATACTTTTTCTATAAAAATAAACCATAACTATTTTGATGAATTAATCAAAGATTTAGATCCGGATATAGTATTATTTGATCGTTTTTTGACTGAAGAACAATTTGGTTGGCGTGTTTCTGAAATTTGCCCGAATGCAATAAAAATATTAGATACTGAAGATTTACATTTTTTGAGATATGCTCGTGAGCAAGCTTATAAAAACAAAGAAGAAATCACTTTAAAATATTTAGTTAATGACCTAACTAAAAGAGAATTAGCAAGTATTTATCGCTGTGATTTTACCTTGATAATTTCTGAGTTTGAAATGAAATTACTACAGAACACTTTTAAAATCGATGAAAATTTACTTTGCTAT
>DAOVTF010000259.1 GCA_030633225.1 Flavobacteriaceae bacterium | reverse complement strand
ATTACATCTAAGAATTTAACAGGATGAGCAGTTTCTAAAAATATTCCTTGTATATCAGGATTCTCTTTTAAATATTTTTTTAAACCCAAATACCCCACAGCTCCATGTGGATCAACAATATAACCAATGTCTTTGTATATTTTAAGCATAGCTTTCCTAGTTTCATTATCTGAAAATGAGTAGGAGGAAAGATGATTTTTTAGTTCTTCAAAATCATTATCATAAATTTCTTGAATTCTTATAAAATTACTCGGATTCCCTACATCCATTGCATTTGATATGGTTTGAACAGATTTTAAAGGAATATAATTACCACTTTGCATATAATTAGGTACAACGCGATTCTCATTTGTTGCAGCTATAAAATGCTTAATTGGAAGTCCTAATTTTTGAGCCATCATACCAGCACAAATATTACCAAAATTTCCACTTGGAATTGAAAAAATAATATCTTTTTGCTTGTTTTTTAATTGTTTGTATGCAAATGCAAAATAAAACATTTGAGGTAGCCAGCGTGCTACATTAATGGAATTGGCAGAAGTTAATTGAATTTTATCGGTAAAATCTGCATCTAAAAAAGCAGTTTTCACCATTTCCTGACAATCATCAAAAACACCTTTAACTTCTAAAGCTTTTATATTCTTTCCTAAAGTTGTTAATTGTTTTTCTTGAACCTCACTCACTTTTCCACTAGGGTAAAGAATCACAACATTTACACCTTTTACATTTAAAAAGCCGCTTGCAACAGCTCCGCCGGTATCACCAGAAGTTGCAACCAATACTGTTATTTCATTGGTTTTATTCTTATTGAAATAAGATAAACATCTCGCCATAAATCGAGCTCCTACATCTTTAAAAGCCATAGTTGGACCATGAAACAACTCTAAGCTGAATACATTATTTTCAATTTCCACCAATGGAAACTCAAAATTTAATGTATCTGCAATAATCTCTATTAAATCATTTTCAGGAATTTCATCCCCAATAAATTGTTGGATCAATGCATAGGCAATTTCAATATTTGAATAGCTTTCAATATTATCAAAAAATTCTTTTGGTAAAGGATTTATACTTGTCGGGAAATACAAACCTCTATCAGGCGCAATTCCCTTTACAACTGCTTCTTGAAAAGAAACGTTAGGTGCTTTATGATTTAAACTGTAGTAGTTCATGTTTATTTAATCCTTACTTTGTATTAATTATTTTTATTCCTTGAGTACTAATTTTTGATATATAGATTTTAAACGGAATATTATTTTTTAAATAAATACTATTTAAACTATTAGCAACATTTTCAGCTATTTGATGATTTTTACTAAAAGTAAAAATAGAAGGCCCTGAACCTGAAATTCCACAGCCCAATGCTCCTGCTTTTAAAGCACTTTCTTTTACTTTATCAAAACCATAAATTAATTTTGAACGATGTGGTTCAACAATAAAATCTGTTAAAGATTCTGAAAATAAATTATAATCATTTGTATGCAATGCATGAACCAAGGCACCAACATTTGCCCACTGTTTTACAGCATCTGTCAACGCTACTTTTTTTGGTAAAATGGTTCTTGAATCTTCTGTTTTAATTTCAATTTGTGGATGTAAAATTGTTGTATATAAACCTTCTAGTGATGGTAGTTCAATAATATTTAATGGATTTGTTGATTTTACTAAAGTGAATCCACCAAAAATTGCAGGAGCAACATTATCAGCAATAGGTGATCCACAAGCCAATTCTTCACCTTTTCGAGCAAATTCAACCAATTGTAATTTAGAAAATGGTTTGTTTAATAACTCATTTATTGCAAAAACAGCACCTGCCGCACTTGCAGCACTACTTCCAATTCCACTACCTGGTTTAATATTTTTGTATATATCAATTTCAAAGCCAAAGTCTAATTTTTTTTTAAATTCATTTAAAAGAGCTAAGGCGGCTACTCCTGCAACATTCTTATCCGATTCAAAAGGGAGATCAACTCCTTCAATTTTTGAAATTTTAACACCTTTTTCTGGTACTTTCCGAACCACCATCTCATCACCTACAGTATCTAAGCAACAACCTAAGACATCAAATCCACATGATATGTTTGCTATTGTTGCTGGGGCAAATATTGTTATTTCGTTCATTGTTTTCACTTCAATTAAAACTGAGAAATCATTACTTATTACCTGTTCGAATTATATCGCCAAAGATTCCTGATGCAGTTACATCAGCACCGGCACCAGCACCTTTAATAATTAAAGGTTGTTCTTTATATCTATTGGTATAAAAGAGCACGATATTATCTTTTCCGTCTAAATTATAAAATGGATGGTCTTTTGGTATATGCTGTAAACCAACTTTTGCTTTTCCATTTTTATATTCTGCTACATATTTTAATCTACAGTTTGCAATTTCAGCATCTTGTCTGATTTGATTAAAGTGTTTTACTTCAGTTTTTAATGTTTCCAAAAAATCATTAACAATATCGGCATCTAATGAGCTTTGAGGTAAAAACGAATTATTATAGATATCCTCTAATTCCATTTCTATACCACTTTCACGAATTAAAATTAATATTTTTCGCATAACATCAACTCCACTTAGGTCAATTCTTGGGTCAGGTTCAGTATATCCTTCTAAACTGGCTTGTTTTACAATATCATAAAAGGAAGATTTATCATTAAAATTGTTAAATATAAAATTTAAACTTCCGGATAAGACGGCCTGAATCTCCGTTATTTTATCACCCGATGCTATTAAATTATTTAAAGTATCTATTATTGGTAAACCTGCACCTACATTAGTTTCAAACAAAAACGGAGCATTATATTCTCTTGATAATTGTTTTAATCTTATGTAATTTTTATATTCTGAGGAGCATGCAATTTTATTACATGCAACAACGGCAACACTATCCTTTAAATAATGACTGTATTGATTTGGAACATCATTATTAGCGGTATTATCAACAAATACGCTATTCTGTAAATTAAGACTTTTTACATTTTTATAAAATTCATTTAAATCAGTATTTTTTCCATTTGAATTCAATAAAATATTCCACTTAGTTAAGTCAATACCATCTGGTTCAAAAAGCATTTTCTTTGAATTTGATATTGCAATTACCCTTAAATTTAAATGCAGTTTATTTAGCAGAAATTCTTGTTGATGTTCTATTTGTTCAAGTAATTTACCTCCAACATTGCCAATTCCAACAATAAATAAATTAATTTGTTTGATATGACTTTCAAAAAATGCAGCATGTAAAGAATTTAATGCTTTTTTTACATTTCTTTTTGCAATTACTGCCGAAATATTTTTCTCTGTTGATCCTTGTGCTATTGCTCTAATATTCACATTGTTATTCCCAAGAACACTAAACATTTTACCACTAATTCCTTGATGAGATTTCATATTGTCGCCTACTAATGCGATTATAGCTAAATCTTTTTCTACAGTTAATGGCTCTATCTTTTTCTGAATT
>DAOVTF010000092.1 GCA_030633225.1 Flavobacteriaceae bacterium | reverse complement strand
TGAGGTAAAAGATGATTTAGGTATGGGTATGATTACTGCAAATTATACGTTAGCTTCTGCTTTAATTCAGGCGCACAGTCATGCTATTCACCATTTTGCCAGTATTGGATATATTATTTCTCAGTTGGGAATTGATTTACCTGATTCTGATTTTGGTTATAATCCAACTACTCCAAGAGATAATTTAATTGAGAATTAGTATATAAAAAATCGCTAAAAATCCTTCTTATTTAGTGCCTTAAGTTTTTGGGTATAGGATCTTAGCCATAGCATATTTTTATAATATGGTATAGCTTTAGGATATTTGATTCCATATTCAATATGATTTTTTATAGCGATTTCACTCATTATATCCCAATGAGAATTTATAGATTTAAGTGCATTTAAAAAAGAAGCGTTTTTATGTGAAGAGTCGTAAATATGAGTTGGTTCAGATATAATTCCATTGACCTCTAATATTTTAAAATCTTCAGCTTTTAACAAACTCTCATAATCTTTATATTTAATATCTAATCTGCCGTAATACCATCCTTTTATTTGTTTACAAACACCATCTATAAAAACCTCTAATTCATTATCAATAAGATGATTACCGTTTAAAAATTGTGTCCCTTTTGAGTGATTGCCAATTTCAGTAAGAATTATTTTTTCTCCTTTTTTAAAGATGACATTCATTTTATCTTTTTGAATATTATTAAATATTTTATAGTATAAAAATGCTCTTTCATCGTTTAGAATTAATTCAGATAAAGAACTTTTACCATCTCCAATAACTGAAATAAATTTTTTAATCGTAATTGAGGTTATTTTACCCTTTTCTTCACCTGGTATTCTATAATAAAAAATCCCTAATTCATTGTGATATGGTATAAATTCTTGAATAAGAATATCTTCATTAACATTGTTTAAATAATTAATTAATTCCTCTTGAGTATTTATTTTTTTTACTAAATAGCCTCTAAAACCTATATCAGGTTTTGCAATTATGGGATATTCTAAATTACTCTTCTTTAAATTATCTAATGCTTTTTGATTGTTGTCGTTTTTTGAAATCAAAAAACCACTTGGCCGATATCTTTCTGGCACTAATAAAAGTGTTTTAAATTTTGATTCTGTACCATTTCCTGAATAAAAAATTCCTGGGTTGGTTGCTAAATAATGAACAAGATGCCCTGCTTTAATGGATCTAATGATAAAAAATGGAAATAATGGGATATAATATATTAAAGTAGGCCAATGTTCCCATTGTGTGAATTTTACTAAAAAAGATTTTACTTTCATTTATTGAAAAGCGATTTTAAAATAAGACGAAAAGCTTGGGTTACCATAACAATAGTAAATATGGCTAAAATGCAACCAATAATTACTACTATATAATTATTACTTTTATTTATTGCTTTAAAACCAATGGTAATTAATATTGGAGATATAAAAAGTAGAGGTAAAGCAATTGCCAAATATTTTATTCCTTTATTAAATAATGATTTGGATTCTTTGTTTTGAAAAACATCTTTATTTTTGTGTTCTGTCATTATCAATGGAGATTAATTAATCTAAATTAAAAAAAAAGAAATAAACCTTCGTAAAAATTTCAATAAAAAAAGCTCCAATATTTTTATTGGAGCTTTCGTGTAGTTTTTAAAAAGGCTATGATAAGGCCTTGTCTAAATTTAATTTAATTGCACCTAAAAAGTTTTGGGTATTTAAATAATGATCTTTTGTCATTTTATCTTTATGAATTAATAAAGCAAGATCTTTAGTCATTTCGCCTCCTTCAACGGTATCAACACATACTTTTTCCAGAGTATGACAAAAATCTATTAATTCTTTATTTTTATCTAATTTTCCTCTATGTTCTAATCCTCTAGTCCATGCAAAAATAGATGCCAAAGGATTGGTTGAAGTTTCATTACCTTTTTGATGTTCACGATAATGACGTGTAACAGTTCCATGAGCAGCCTCTGCTTCTACAGTTTTTCCGTCAGGAGTTACCAAAACAGATGTCATTAATCCTAATGAACCAAATCCTTGAGCAACAGTATCAGATTGTACATCACCATCATAATTTTTACAAGCCCAAACAAATCCACCATTCCATTTCATGGCTGAAGCTACCATATCATCAATCAAACGATGCTCATAAGTTATACCTGCTTCTGCATATTTTTCTTTGAATTCATTGTCAAAAACTTCTTGGAAGATATCTTTAAATCTACCATCATAAGCTTTTAAAATTGTGTTTTTTGTACTCAAATATAAAGGCCATCCTTTTTTTAAGGCTTGATTAAAACTTGATCTTGCAAAGCCATAAATTGATGAATCAATATTATACATTGCCATTGCCACTCCGTTTTCTTCAAAATTATATATTTCGAAAGATTGTTTTTCACTACCATCTTCTGGTGTAAAGGTCATTGTAAGTTTCCCTTTACCTTTAGTAACAATGTCAGTAGCCTTATATTGATCACCAAAAGCATGACGACCTATACAAATTGGTTCTGTCCAGCCTTGTACATAACGTGGTACATTTTTCATAATAATAGGTTCTCTAAAAATTGTTCCACCAACAATGTTTCGAAGAGTTCCGTTTGGTGAACGCCACATTTTTTTTAATCCAAATTCTTCAACTCTTTCTTCATCAGGAGTAATTGTAGCACACTTAATACCTACATTATATTTTTTAATTGCTTCGGCAGCATCAATAGTTACTTGGTCATTTGTTTCATCTCGGTATTCAATTCCAAGATCAAAATATTTAATGTCTAAGTCTAAATAAGGTAGAATTAACTGATCTTTTATGAATTTCCAAATGATTCTAGTCATTTCATCACCATCTAATTCAACTACTGGATTTGTTACTTTTATTTTAGTCATTTTGATATTTTAATTTAAATTCTTGCAAAGATACTAAACGTTAATAAAGTAAAAGCTGATTAAAAACATAAAATAAGTATACTTTATAAATTAAATCGGTTAATTAATAAAAAGCCATAAAAAAGATTTCTCTTTTATATGGCTTTACTTAAGCTTACTCAATATTTAATTAGTAAATTAAATACTGATAGTGCTTTAAAACAGTAATATTTACAGTTAGTATTACAATAAACACACTATTTTAATTGCTTGCTTTTAATTTCATTATTAGTGTGCTAAACACTTTAATTGAAATTGTATAAAAACAAATTAAATCAATTTTTGAATACGAAACAGTTTTCATAACTGTAAAAGGGGTTTGTTTCTATATACAAAATTGATTCCTAACAAAAATAAGTTTAGAATTGAATTAGAGTGGTTTTTTGACAATGTATTTACAAACAGGATATTAACAAAGTTTATTAACAATTGTTCATAAAAAACAATATCCATAATAAAGAAAACTTTATTATGGATATTTGCCGAAACATTTAACTTATTTTATAATTACACTTCCCAACACTATGTGTTAAGAAAACCATAAATTAAGTTTAATTATTCTAATAAATACATTTTCCAAATCATTTTAACGATTATAACCGAAGTCACAAAAATTTCAATAAAATTTCAATTGCATTTATTTTGTAACTAACAACCTTTAAATTACTTATATTTATGCTAAATATTTTGTTATTTATTTGATAAGGTTACTATTTACGTTAAAGTCCGAAAACTTTAACAAAATTTAATTTCCGACAAATTTTGAAACAAACTCAACAGATTTGCATCCACTTTACTTAAATCGAAATTTTTGTCTTCTTCTAAATTTCTATTCAAATATAAAAACTAAAATCAATTTAAATAGCATTATGAATGTTTAGTTCTTAACATTTTATAAAGAGTAGTTTTAAACATTTGTTAATAAAAAAAACCATCAAACTTATTTGTTAGATGGTTTTAAAAATTTGTGATAAATTATATGTCTAAGCTCTACTTTCTTTAATTTGAGCTTTTTTACCTGTAAGGTTTCTAAAGTAAAAGATTCTTGCTCTACGTACTTTTCCTTTTTTGTTTACTTCAATCTTTTGAATTGCAGGAAGATTAATTGGAAATATACGTTCAACTCCAACTGTTCCAGACATTTTTCTTATGGTAAATGTTTCCGTACTACCACTACCGCGTCTTTGAATTACAACTCCTCTAAAAAACTGAGTACGAGTTTTTTTACCCTCTCTAATTTCATAGTATATAGTTACTGTATCTCCGGCTGAAAATTCAGGAAAGTTATTTTTGGTTACAAATTCGTCTTGTACAAATTTTACTAAATTATCCATTTTTTCTATTTAAAAATAGTTGATCAAAAACCAACATTCACGATTTTCGTCAGAGGTTAATTTTGAGTTTGCAAATTTAGTAAAATCTTTTTAATATAAAACTCCTATAAGTAAAAATATTTTTAATTTTTTTGAACGTTTATTTACATTAAAACTGAATGTTAGCATATAGTCCTACACGATTATTATTATATGAAGGACTTACAAAAACCTGCGAATTTTTATTTTTAAATGGATTCCAATTTTTTAATGGTTCAAATCTATATACCAGATCAGTAACTAAAATTCCAATTCCGGCACCGACTAAAACATCACTAACCCAGTGCTTATTATTTAAAACTCTTAAAACACCTGTTGTAGTTGCAAATAAATATCCGCTATAAGCTAGCCAGGGACTAGAATCAATAAATTCATGGTGCAAAACTGTAGCCATAACAAATGCATTAGATGTGTGCCCTGAAGGAAAGCTGTAATGCACCCAATCATTTGGTCTATCTTCTTTAGTTAAATTTTTTAGACCGATGGTAATTAAATTATTGGCCAAACCAGCAATAACTAAATATTTTGTTTGAGTGAAAACATCATTTTTACTTTTAACTTTAAATAAATCTGCAGTGTACATGGTTAGTGCTGGTACAAAAAGCAGAAAATCATCGACGTTGGTTTCAAAATCTGGAAACCTATTTTGTATTTCTTCCTGCAAATTTTCTTTTCCTAAAAACCCGTTAGAATAATTTACAATTAAACCAGTTCCAATTAATGTTAACGGCACAATGGATTGCTTTAAAAAAGATTTTTGCGATTTTTGCGATGAGTAAGTTATACTATCTTTTTGCCCGATTACAATAAAGTGAGAAAGTAGAATTAAAATTATAATAAAATTTTTCATTTTAATCTTCATCTTCATCATTGCTTAATAAATCAGGTCTTATGCTTTTAGTTCTTTTTACAGCTTCATCATGCCGCCATTGATCAATTTTAGGAAAATTACCTGATAATAATATGTCAGGAACTTTCATATTATCGTATTTCGCAGGTCTTGTATAAACCGGTGGGGCGAGTAAATTGTCTTGAAATGAATCTGTTAATGCAGATGTTTCATCACCTAAAACTCCTGGAATCAATCTTATTATAGCATCGCATAAAACTGCCGCAGCTAACTCACCTCCTGAAAGTACATAATCACCAATAGAAACTTCTTTAGTAATAAATTTATCTCTAACTCTTTGATCAACTCCTTTATAATGCCCCGTTAAAATAATTATATTTTTAGCTGAAGATAATTTATTGGCAGTTTGCTGATTTAAAGTTTTAGCATCGGGCGTCATATAAATGACTTCATCATATTTTCTTTGTGAAAACAATTTAGACATGCACTTATCAATTGGTTCTATCATTAGAACCATTCCTGCTCCACCACCAAATTGATAATCATCAATTTTACCATATTTATTTAAGGCAAATTCACGAAGATCATGAAAATGGACTTCAACCAACTTTTTATCAATAGATCGTTTGATGATGGAATGTTCAAACGGACTTTTAATTAATTCAGGTGAAACGGTAATAATATCTATTCTCATAGTGCAAATATAAATAAAAGAGAAAAGCTATAGAATTTAATTTAAATCACATTTAATCATTCTATCCTTATCAAAAATATCTTTTTTTAATTCTATATTTTTAAATCCTTTTTGTTTTAATAAGGATACAGTTTCTTTGCCCAGGTATTGATTAATTTCAAAATATAGCTTACCATTAGGGTTTAAATTTTCTTTAGCTAAATCTGCAATTTTATCATAAAATAATAAAGGATTGTTATCTTTTACAAACAAGGCTAAATGAGGTTCGTTTTGTAATACATTATTTTTGATTTCCTTTTTTTCTAATTCTCTTACATAAGGAGGGTTGCTTACTATAACATCAAATTTTACAGGGAATTTCTTAAGGTTAAGAATGTCTTTGTCAAGAAATTGCACATTTACATGGTTCAATTTTGCATTCTTTTTTGCAATTCCTATTGCTTTTTCTGATACATCAAGCGCCCACATTTTAACATTTGTAAGGTTTTTTGCCAATGCAATTGCAATACAACCACTACCGGTTCCAATATCTAATATATTTAAGTCTTTTTTCTCTTTTCTTTTATCTTGAATTTCCTTAATTATCCAAAGAACCAATTCTTCGGTTTCTGGTCTTGGTATTAAAACATTTTTATCAACATAAAATGGTAGTCCGTAAAACTCGGTTTCGCCTATTATGTATTGTATAGGTATTTCTTTTTTTAATTTCGCTAATGCGGAAAAAAATTTCTTTTCAATTTCATTATTTATTTCTCTATTTGGATTTAAAGCAATATCAACTCTTTTTAACTTCAAGTAGGTTTCTGTTAGTAAATAAAAAAAATTATCAATCTCATTATTTGGAAATAGATTCTTTAGTTCTTTATGAAATGTGTTTTTTATCTCAAATATATTCATATAATTAGTATAATTCTTTAAGCATCCAAACATTACATGAATAATGACAAGTATTTCCTAAAGCATGATCAATTTTTTTAAAACCATTCTTTTTATATAAACTAATTGCAGCTTCCATATTTGGAAAAGTTTCTATGTAACATTGCTTATACCCAGCTTTTTTTGCAAAATCTAAACTTTTTATAATTAATCTTTTTCCAATTTTTTTTCCTCTTGCTTTTGGTGACATATACATTTTTTGTAATTCACAAATATCAGAGTTTCCATCTTTTAAATAATTTATTCCACTACCAGCAATAATTTCATCATTTAAAAGAGCAACATAATAAATCGATTTATCGTCCGTGTAAGCGTTAAACATATCATCAGTTTCTTTGTCGGTATAAGCTGTTCCTTCAATAGCAGCATTGAATTCCTCTAAAGATAATTTAATAATTTTTGAGATAGACTTATTATCACTTTGTTTAATAGGTCTTATTTCAATGTTGTCGTTCATATTCTTGTGTATAACTTCATTTAGAAATTCAAATTTAAATATTATCTTTTTATAAATTAGTAAAATAAAATCTTTACTGATATTGACAAAGCATAAAAAATATATGCAAAGATGTATAGATCTAGCCAAGAATGGATTAGGTAT
>DAOVTF010000269.1 GCA_030633225.1 Flavobacteriaceae bacterium | reverse complement strand
TCAATTCACTCTCTGATTTTCTAGAAGATTGAGATTCCTTACCACAGGAAATAGTAAATAGAATAAAAAGGGTAAGTGAGAAAATGATTAAAGATTGATGTTTTTTCTCTTTTCTAAAATTTAGAGTATAATTCATAATATTTGTTTTTATAGCTTGATGACAACGTTAAGATACCGTTTCATTTTAATGAACTATATCGTTGGGTTAGCGAATTTAGCAGAATTATGACTAAGAAACAAACTAAATTTATTTGAGCCATTTGCTAATACATTTTTTGAATTGTATCTTTACAAAGATTTTTTTACCATTAATATCAGCTAAAAACTAACAACTAACGACAAATAATGAAAATAGTCATTTCACCAGCAAAATCATTAGACTTTGACTCGGCTGTGCCAACAGAAAAATATACCACACCTCAATTTTTAAATGAGGCAGAAAAATTGAATAAGGCCTTAAAAAAGAAAAGTCCCAAGCAGCTTTCAAAACTAATGTCAATTTCCGATAAGTTGGGTGAATTGAACTGGCAAAGAAATCAAGATTGGCATTTGCCTTTTACACCAAAAAATGCACGTCAGGCAGTTTATGCTTTTAAAGGAGATGTTTATTTAGGATTAGATACTTATACAATTCCGCCAGAAAAATTAGACCAATTACAAGATAAATTGAGAATTTTATCGGGTCAGTACGGTATTTTAAAACCATTAGATCTAATGCAGGCCTACCGATTAGAAATGGGAACTAAATTAAAGATAGGAAGAAAAGATAATTTATACCAAATTTGGGGTGATACTATTACCAATGCATTGAATAATGAATTACAAGATGATGAGGTTTTTGTGAACTTAGCTAGTAATGAGTATTTTAAAGTATTGAAGCCTAAATTATTAAAAGTGCCAGTCATTACTCCTGTTTTTAAAGATTATAAAAATGGTAAGCTAAAAATAATTAGTTTTTTTGCTAAAAAAGCTAGAGGGTTGATGGTACGATTTATCATTGATAATGATATTGATAACGTTGAAGATTTGAAAGGATTTAATTATGGTAATTATGCTTTTGATACAAATTTATCTTTAGGTAACGAATTGGTTTTTACACGTTAAATGATGACTAGAGCATTTATTGATAGCCAGGATTTTAATGGAGTAGATTTTACCAATAAGAAATTGGAAATTGGTGACTATGAGTATTGTTCATTCAAAGGATGTAATTTTTCTGAAGTTGATCTATCAAGTTTTAATTTTGTTGAATGCGAGTTTGATAATTGTAATTTGAGCATGGCAAAGCTGTATGGCACTACCTTACGAGAATTAGAGTTTAGCAATTGTAAAATGTTGGGTTTGCAATTTGAAAAATGCAGTCCGCATTTTTTTTCTGCCAAGTTCAAAAACTGTATTTTAAATATGTCGTCTTTTTATCAAATGAATTTGAAAAATTCTAATTTTAAAGATTGCTTATTTCTTAAAGTTGATTTTACCGAAGCAAATATGGCAGGTTTAATATTGGAAAATTGTGATTTAGAAGGTGCTATTTTTGAGGGAACAAATATTGAAAAAACTGACTTTAAAACTTCTAAGAATTATAGTATTGACCCTGAAAGTAACAGTATCAAAAATGCCAAATTTTCTTTAAACGGTATTGTTGGTTTATTGAATAAATACAATATTAAAATAGAATAATTTACTTAATCACCCTTACCGGATTACTAATATTATTATTTCTGCTTACCGCCTGAATAATAAAAATATTAGCTTTTTTATACTCTTTTTTGCTTAGGTCAATAAATTTATTACCAGTAATATCTTTAATTTTTGAACTAGAAATAGAACCAAAACTTTCATTTTTATCTAGTTGATAAACTATAAATTTAACAGCTTCTTTTTCTTTATTTTCAGGTAATGATTCCCACGATAATCTATATTTTTTGTTTTTTACTTTGGTAAATTTAGCATGGCTTACGGGTTCTGGAATAAATTTTTTAGTATGATTAGTACTAGGTGGCAGAATTGGATTTTGGTAATATTTACTCTTTAATATTTGATTGATTCCTAAAGGGTTTTTAAGAAAAGATTTGGCACTAAAAAAAACACTTCCTTGAATTTGTGTAAGTTGTTGATTTAAATTTAATTGCTTTTCAATTTCTGTTGGGTTTTTCTTTTTCCAGGCTCTGTGATTCTTTTTGTTATCTAATCTATAAATACCCTGACCAATATATAAATTTGTATCATAATTATTTTTAGACCACCAATTTACAATAGTTTTATAATCTGCTTTTTTATGACCAATTCTCCAATAGGCCTGTGGTAAAACATAGTCTAACCAATCATTTTTTAACCAAAGTAATATGTCAGCATACAGATCATCATAATTTGTTTGCCCGGCATTTGTATCAGAACCTGTTGGATCATCACTTTTATTTCGCCAAACTCCAAACGGACTTATACCAAATTGCACCCATGGTTTTATAGTTTTAATAGTGCTGTGTAATTCTTCAATAATAATATTGACATTATTCCTTCTCCAATCATCAATTTGATTTGGATAATAATCACCACCAAACTCTTTAAAAGAATCTTTATCCGGAAACTGTTCATCTTTAATTTTGTAAGGGTAAAAATAATCATCAAAGTGAATGGCATCTACATCATAATTTTGAACAATATCAGCAACAATCTTATTGGTGTATTCTCTCACTTCGGGTAAACCGGGATTAAAATATTTATTATCTCCATAATTAATAAACCACTCTGACTTTTCATAGGTCAATCTGAAAGGATTAGATTGATATTCTTTGTATTTTACAATTGCTCTATACGGATTTAACCATGCATGAAACTCCATTCCGCGTTTATGAGTTTCTTCAATAATAAAAGCTAATGGATCATAATAAGGTATTGGTGCTTTATCATTTGCGCCTGTTAAGTAAGCCGACCATGGTTCGTACTTTGAGTTGTAAAAAGCATCAGCCGAAGGGCGAATTTGAAAAATAATTGCATTAAAATTTAAACTCTTGAATTTATCTAATAGAATTAGAACTTCTTCTTTTTGTTTTTCGGTACTTAAGTTTTTAGAACTTGGCCAATCAATATTTTCAACTGTTGCTACCCAAACACCTCTAAATTCCCTTTCCTTACCTTCTTGCGAAAAAGCATATTGAAAACTAATTAGAAGTAGAAAAAATAGAATAAATGGTTTGTTAATTTTCATCAGATGAATTTATTT
>DAOVTF010000122.1 GCA_030633225.1 Flavobacteriaceae bacterium | reverse complement strand
CAAAAGCATAAGAAATCTGATATACTTTTTCTGTTTCATCAATTTCATTAACCCGAACTAAAAACTTTTTATCTTGTTTATAAAAGTGATATTTAACACCATCAATTACTTTTTTCACATTGTTAAAATCACCTAGAACAGTTGAGTCATTTGCTACTTGCATAGCAAGGTCGTGATGTGATCCTTTCCATAGATCATTTTCTTTTTCATGACAGGAAACACAGTTTTGATCACCAACATAACCATCAATATACTGTGTTGAAGATTGTGTAATTTCTTTATAATGTTCTTGTTTAGAATCTGTATTACAGGAAATAAAAAAAATGATTAAAATGTATAAAGAATGAAATGATAGTTTCATCAATAGGGTTTCAAATGATTAGTAAATGCTAAAATAAAGAATTATATCATCATATAATTAAAAATAAAACATAAACCCAAAACTAATTCGCATGGCATCTCTATATTTTGATTGTTTAATATATGTCTTGTTTGTAAATCCATTAATATATAGGTTTTTAATTCTATAATTTAATTTTAAGCCAATAGTCATTCTTTCATATAGAATGATTTATGAAATATTAAAATACTCTTTTTTAATCAAAAAAAAAAAGACTTAAGTTTTAACACTTAAGTCTTTTCAATAAATTTAAAGCGTATCTGTTTTATGTTTTATTTTTCATAGCTTTTAATACTTTATCAGCATATTTAGGAGCAACTTCTGACGCAGATTTAGGGTCAGTAACCTCAACAGAAATCACACTCATCAATTGTTTGCCTTTTTCCAGTTCCAAATTATAGATTACAGTTTCTAACACATAGATCTTAGAAGTGTAAGTTCTGGTTTCTGATGGAACATAACTACCACCATAACCGTAACCATAAGGAGAATAAACACTACCATAATAACCACCAAAACCACCATAATGACCACCATAACCCATTCCATGCATACCATAACCACCACCATAATAACCACCAGCTGTATAGCCACCGGTTTCTGATGTAACTATTTCTGTACTCATATCTTTAAGAACCGTTAAAACTACACCTTTAAAACCTTCATTTTTAATTATTTGTATCAATTGATCCACTTCCTCTTCCGTACGTTTTACATTTTGTTTCATAGAAGGGAACTTTTTATAACTTTCGGTAGCATCAATTCCATCTGCTCTCAACCTTTCTGAAATTTCCTGTTCAAAACGTTGACGGGAAGTCATATCATCGGCTCTTCCGATAACTAAAATTTTTGCACCCTCTAATTCATTTATATTATCCGCTTTCCATGCATCAGTCACTTTAACAGAAGTACCACAACTTGCAAAGGTTACTGCTAAAATTGCTAGTATTAAAATTTGTTTGATTTTTTTCATCTTTAAATTTTTATTAATTATTATAATGTTTCTTTAATGAATAGAATACAAATATATATCATTTAGCATTAATAATTTGTAATAAATCTTAAAATGATATTGTACTTACTATATAATTAAATTTGATTTATGTTTTTTTATAAAATCATTACTTTCCATAGAATTTTATTTTAAATAAATTTTATAAAATAAGATAAAAATATCTTGCAAGATTGTATTGCATATAATACATTTGCAAACCAAAATTTAGTTCTTTAAAATACTTTTAGGAGAGGTGCCAGAGTGGTAATGGAGCAGATTGCTAATCTGTCAACGGGTAACCGTTGCCAGGGTTCGAATCCCTGTCTCTCCGCAAGTTCATTTATATTGAATGAATACACCTCGGGGTGTAGCGTAGCCCGGTTATCGCGCCACGTTTGGGACGTGGAGGCCGCAGGTTCGAATCCTGCCACCCCGACAAATTAAAATTCTTTCAAACGTAGTTTGATATTTTTTGTTTTTAGAAACGTCGAAAGCTAACTTTTGAAGTAAATAAAAACTAAAAATCAATTAATTGCGACAACAATTTTAAGAATTTTGGTTTAGCAACGATCCCATCAAAGGATCACGGAGTGAAACGGAGTAATCCTGAACTCTCTAATTAACTTAAAACAATGGTCGCGTAGCTCAGCTGGATAGAGCATCTGCCTTCTAAGCAGACGGTCACAGGTTCGAATCCTGTCGCGATCACCACAAGAAACCCCGTAGTTATACGGGGTTTCGTCGTTTTTAGACCTTTTTATTTTTTCCTAAATTTTCGTGTATCTGGTAGTAAATGGGTACAAAATAGGTAGAAATGGTACGAATATGGTACGATTTACATCGATATTTGGCACTTTTTAGTAGGTAGACGGTCATAAGACAAATCAACTCTTTTAATAGATAAAATCGTACCACATCCATATAATATCAGCTTTTATAAAATATTTCCATTCAATAAATTTATACATTTTCTTATTATTTCCTAGTAGTAAGTAGTATATAAGTGGTACGAATTTCATATTTTTGAGTAAATAATTGCTTTTTATATGAAAATAACATTAATATTACTTAGAAAAAAGAAGCCCTACAAGAAAGGAAATCCTGTTGTAATCAATATAGTAGATCGAGGACGCCAAAAAAGAATAGCAACAAATTTGTTTTCACAACCTGAACATTGGGATTTTGTTACCCAGCTGCCAAATGCCTTGCACCCGGAATATCACGAAGTTTTTTCTGAAGTTGTGAATTTAAAATTAAAAATTAGAGAACTTACCAGTGATAAAGAAACCGATTTTAAGAAAATTGAGATCGTTTTAAAAGGTCGTAGGGCAGAAAATAATGAAATAAATACAATTGATTTTTTTAGTTTCACAGATACTTTAATTGAAGAAAAGAAGAGATTAAATAAACACAGCAATGCAATAGTTTACAATACTGCTAAAATTCAATTCTCTAATTACACAGGCGCATTGGAATTTAAAGATTTAGACTATAATATATTACTAGGATTTGTACAACAAAAGCAAAAAGATGGGCTAAAAAATACTTCTATACATAATTACTTGCGAACATTAAGAGCAATTTATAATCAAGCTGTTCTAAGAGGTATAACAGAAGACAAAAAACCTTTTACTGGTGTTTTTAACGGCTTAAAAGTTAGAAGCCATCAAATGCGTAAAAAGCACCTCACTTTGGAGAGTATTGCTAAAATTGAAAATGCATCTTTTACAGGAGCAATGGACGGTGTTAGAGATTTATTTTTATTGCAATTTTATTTAGGCGGACAGGATCTAATAGATGTTTATAATTTGAAGCGTGGAGATATAGAAAATAATAGAATTTTTATCAAGAGGGCAAAGATTGCAAACGGTTATCAATTTGATTTATTAATGTCAAATAAAATTAGACAAATACTAAAAAAATACAATGGATCAAATTTCATTTTTCCTCATAGGAAAGATTTTAAAGGTTATGTTACTTTTCGCAGACGTTATGGCAGATATTTAATTGACATGCAAAAGAGATTGGATATAAAAGTACAGCCGTTAGAGGGCAATTTAAGTATAAAAATCGCAAGGCATACTTTTGCTAACATAGGTAAAAGACTAGGTGTTGAAGAGGATATGCTTCGTGAACTGATGGGGCATGAAAGAGATGATATTGATAATTTTTACAAAGACAGATTTCCGGAAGAAGAACGTGATCTGGTACAGCTAAAAATAATAAATGACACTAAATAAAGTGCAAAACTCTATGTAAAAGGACTTTAAAATTTGTATTTTTTTATCCTTTTTTTGACCTTATTTTTCTAATTCATTAGTATATATTTGCACCCCATTTTACAAATATATTTATGCCACTACAGAATATTATCATCTCAAAAATTAATGAATTTTGCGGAAAATTAATCTTTATTTCCACATTAAAAGAGTTGAAATATTCCAGTAATAAACGAGAGCAAGAAGTTTTAGATTATGCAATAATGTATTATACATTACTATATAACATAGAAATGGATCATGAAACAGACGTTATTAAATACCATGCTATCCGTAAAGAGCTTCTAGTCCTTCTTATTAAAAAAGATAAAGAACAAAACAGTCATCATCAAGATTTTATATTGTTTCTTATTGAATTAATTAATTTCGGAAATGACTATACCATTGGATTAAGAAAATTAATATCTTAATCAATTTTCTCTATTTTATTTTCAGATTCATCTGTAATTCTTTTATCATGATCAAGGGATTTTCTTAACAAGAATAGTAAGCTCTCATTAATCTCATTAAATTTCTCTTCGGTCAATTTCTTAACGATCCTTTCGATCTTTAAATTTAAGATCCTGTCCAAATCACTTTCATATAATTCAATCTTTTTACCTAGTGATTGATCATGTTCAATTTTTTGAAGATTCTGATTTTTTTTAACAACCATCTCCCCTCTTCCATATGTATCATATAAATAATCGTACAAGGTTTTCACATTAATAGCATGTGGGTTTTTTGTTGTTCGATTTATGATGTTTGCAATAGCAGATTGCGTGATATTTGTCGCTTTTGAAATAGAATAAACCGTAATATTTTTACTTTTTACAGTTTCTAAAATGTAATTTATCATTTCTTCTTTTGATAGTGATTTCATAGTCAATATTTTAAATCATACATGTATTTTATTTAAAAAATACCTTTTTTAAATACTATTATAACAAAGTATTAATACTATATTTGCATAGTATTTGCGCTTTATGCACAAATATGGTGCGAATGTACATAACTTATAAATACTTTACATACAAATGATTGAATATTTTACCATAAATCAAGTAAAAGCCAAAAATAGGCTTGAAACCGCTAAAAGAATAGCAACTATTGCTGAATTATTTTTTGAACTTGGGTATCGAACTAAAAAGGATATAGAAACTCAGTTAACAAAGTACTTTCCGAAGTATAAGAATGATTCGTTTAAAAATCAATTTGGTCATGTATGGAATTTAAGAAAACTGGACATGGAAGTAGTAGAAGATCTTGAAACAGTAATTGATAAAATAAATGCTTTATGAAAGGAATAATTGAAATAAATGTATTTGTAAAACACCTACAGGATAACAACCTGGTTATTGTAAACAAAGAAGATTATATCAAGAAAACAAGGTTAGATTTTTTAGCCTATCAGCAATCTTTACTCAATAAGGATCAAGTAACCATATTAGAGATTGTCAATGGCGAATTATTGCCTTTAAAAACAAAAACAGGTGTTAGAGGTTGGTTTAAAAACGGAAAGATCAAACAAGGCGATCATCATAAAAAAGATGGGGTTGAATTAATAGAGGTTCCAGCTATTAAAGACCTTCGTAAAACTTTAGGACTAGATCCACAAACAAAAAAATAATGGGAAAAACAATTTATTACAACACTACAAACGAGAGCCAAGAGCAACTCAATATTTTAACTGAAATTGCAAGAAACCAGAATGAAAAAGTATTGGAAATAGCAAAGCAATTAAAAATATTTTCAGCATCTAAAATATTCATTAACATGCCTTTAAATTGCCCAATTTCATCTGTAAGAAGAGCATTGAACACATTAGAATTTAAAGATTTTAAAGTAAAAAAAACAGGAGGTAAAACTTTAGGTTTATATGGTAAAAATGAAAATGAATATACCCTTACAGAAGCATCAATGCAATGAGTACTGAAAGAAAATCCTTTATTATTTACACAGAATGGTATGATTCTATACAAGAATTAACCTTGGAACAAAGAGGGGAACTGTTTACAAACATGTTTTATTTTCATACAAATAACAAAACCAAAATAAACCTAGAAAACCTATTGGTTAAATTGGTTTTTAAATTGATTGAACCTCATTTTGAAAGAAACATAATAGCTTATGATAAAAGGCGTGAAACATCAAAACAAAATGGTTTAAAAGGTGGGCGACCTCATAAATATGTGGAAAACAAAGAACCTATCAAAAACCTAATAAAACCTAAAAAACCCTTAGATGTAAATGAAAATATAAATGTTAATGATAATTTAAATGTTAATGATAAAGAGAATGTAAAAGGAAAGTTTCTCCCTCCTTCTATTATAGAAATTGAAGAATATTTTTTAAAAAAACTAAATGTTGAGAATAAAGAAAAAAGTTCCGCTCAAAAAGAAAAAATAGCAGCCAAAGAAGCTGAGAAATTCCATAATTACTATGAGGGAGTTGGCTGGGTGGTTAAAGGAACTCCAGTTGCAAAATGGAAAAACGTTGCAACTGGATGGTATAATAAAATAGGAAAATTTGAAAAACCATCAAAACCGGCACAAACAGAAAATCTAACAGGAGCACAAGATTTTTCAAATTTCATTCAAAGTTCCATTTCACATGAATAATTTACAAACCATACAAACCAATAATTTAGCTGTAATAAAGATTAAAAAACCTTTACTAGCCATCTTAGAAAGTAAAAAACAATTAAGAGATTATAGTGAAATTGAAATAAATACAGCATTAACAAATTTAACTATTCATTTACTAGATCTTTTGGGAGTTAATAGTGGTAAAAAAGATCACCAAATTAAATTAATCGAATTTATTAAATCATCAAACTTTAATCTAACTATTGAAGAGATCAAACATGCCTTTAATCTTTTTGTACAGGGTGAATTTACTTTAAAACCCATGCAGCAACTCAAT
>DAOVTF010000205.1 GCA_030633225.1 Flavobacteriaceae bacterium | reverse complement strand
GATAAATCCTTTACTGGAGCAGTAAAAGCACAAAGTAAAAAACAACAAAATGGACTGCTAAATCTTGAGAAAAGATTGTTAATAGCTCAAAAAAGAAAACATAAAGATTTAGTTGAGCGTATTATTTCTTTACAAAATGGACTTTTCCCTCATTTTAGTCTGCAAGAGAGAAATGCCAATTTTTCAGAGTTTTATGAAATGGTTGGTGATGATTTAATCAAAAAACTAAAAGAAAATTTAGATCCATTAAAATTAGAATTTGACATTCTTACAATGTAGTTTAAACTAATCTACAAATCAGCATGGCATTATAATAAGCTTCTGATCGGTACTCTGTATTGTATTTAATAATATCCTGAGGTTCAATCCAAAATAATTTATCAAACTCATCATCTTGAGGTATAATAATTGAATTAGGATTGTGCTTGATTTTAACAATGGTAAGTTCTTGACCCATAAAAATTGGGTGTACATCTGGAGGGAAAGAGTATCGAATTTTATCAGTTGAATAAACTTTAAGGATAAATCTATGGTGAAGATGGTAGTCAAGTTCCTCTATAAGCTCTCTTTTTATTCCATTTAATACATCTTCATTATTTTCTAATCCACCTTGAGGAAATTTATAACTTTTATCCCGAGGTGAATAGCCGATTAAAACTTTATTTTCATTATTTATTATAACTGCCATAACAGCTTTTCGATATATTTTTGCCATCTTCAAATTTACAAAAAATAGACAAAAAAAATGATCGCATTTGCGATCATATGAAATTAAGATAATATAAATTTTATATTATCTTAAAAATAAGAAAGAAAATAAAAATGTTAACTTACTTAAACTTGATGTGTCAATTCTTAAGAAATTATTTCTTCTTTTCATTTTCACTTCTGGTTTATTCGTAACATTAGAAATCAACTCAGATACTTCTCCAATTAATTGGTAACAAGCATTTATTATTTTTTCCTCTCTAGGAATAAATTCACTTTGTGGATAAAGAATTAATAAAAAATCATCATTACTATCTTCAGAAGTAAAACATTCTTCAATGGAACATTTATCTTTATTTAATAAAAACTCATTATGAATTTCACGAAATACAGATATTTTGCTTTTGTCTATTATTGAAAAATTAGCTGTTTCGAGTAGTAATTCAATTTTTTGATCAAATTTTAATGCGTAGCTCGTATTTCCAAAAGAGTTGGAATTTATTAATTCTTCTAATTCTAATTTTTCAGATAAAAAAGTTGAAATAGTGTTTTCAACAAATAATGCTGAAATAAAAAACTCGTTTCTAATTTTAACCTCGCAATTCTCCATTTTTTTCTCTTTTTGATACTCATTAAATAATTAAATTGCTTCAACAGCAACAACTATTCTATAATACAACGTAATAAGAGGGGAGTTATTTTAAGGGGATAAATCAAAAATTTTGCCAAAGCATAATCTTTAATCTTAAAACAAAGTTAAATAATATATCTGATTAAACCATAAAACTTTGTAAAAATACCTGAAAATGGTGATAACTTTTCATGGTTTTCCATGAAAAAAGTCCTTTTAAATAACATTAAAAGGACTTTTTTTATCTTAAAAGTTACGAACTTAAGAAGTTATTTCTTGAATTTCGCGTATTTATTTTTGAATTTATCAATACGACCAGCTGTATCAACCAATTTAATTTTACCAGTATAATATGGGTGAGAAGTACGAGAAATCTCTAATTTTATTAATGGGTATTCAACACCTTCAACGTCAAGTGTTTCTTTTGTGTTTGCAGTAGAACGTGTTAAAAAAACATCTCCATTTGACATGTCTTTAAAAGCTACCATTCTATAATTTTCTGGATGTATTCCTTTTCTCATCGTAAACTCATTTTAATTTTATACTTTCGCTTCTTTAAAAAGAAAATTCAGCACCTGCTGATTTTGAGAGTGCAAATTTAAGTAATATTTTTAAATCTCAAACATTTATTTGGTTATTTTGTGCAAAAATTTAAATTATGAATAAGATTTTTTCTATAGCTGCTGTTTTAATCGTTAGTTTATTGTTTTCTTGTGGTAATAAGTATAAATTAGAATTGAATACACCAAAGAAAATTTCTATCGATCAGCCACTAAATATTACCGTAAAAGAGAAAAATAATAATCCTATTGATTCTATTCAATATTTTATAAATGGAAAAGTTATATCGAATAACGAATCCATTGATATTAGCGATTATAAATTAGGAAAACAAAGTGTTTCAGCAACAGCTTTTTATCAAGATGAACAAAGAACATTAAACAATACAATATACTTTTTGGCTAAAAACCCACCAACTATTTATAATTATGAAATTATAAATGAGTATCCACATGATAAAAATGCTTTCACTCAAGGATTTGAATTCTATAACGGATTCTTTTATGAAAGTACAGGGAATTATGGAAAATCATCTTTAAGAAAAGTAGATATAAAATCAGGTGAAATATTACAAAAAATTGATATTGATAAACAATATTTTGCTGAAGGTTTGACAATTTTTAATAATAAAATCTATCAACTTACTTGGAAAAAGAATAAAGGATTTGTTTATGATCTAGAAACGTTTAAGCTCGAAAAAACCTTTAACTATTATCAAAGTAAAGAGGGCTGGGGTTTGACTCATGATAATGAAAAAATGATTAAATCAGATGGTACAGAGCGTATGTGGTTTTTAAACTCAGAGACATTAAAAGAAGAAGGTTTTATTGAAGCATATACCAACAAAAGAAAGGCAGAATTATTAAACGAATTGGAGTATGTTAATGGAAAAATATATGCCAATGTTTGGCAAAAAAATGCTATTTTAATTATAAATCCATTAACCGGAGCAATGGAAGGTGTTGTTGATCTTAAAGGATTGCAAAGTAAAGCAGGTCAAACGGGTGATGATAATGTTTTGAACGGGATAGCTTATGATAAAGAAAACGATCGTCTTTTTGTTACAGGCAAGAAGTGGTCAAAAGTTTTTGAGATTAAATTGGTAAAAAAATAGATAAAAATGTTAAAGTATTTTCTATTAGTATTTTCTATTTTTCTTTTAATTCTATCTTGTAATGATGATGATTTTGAAACTGTAAAAAGTTCAGGCGAGTTAAAGTTTTCAAGAGACACTATTTTTTTAGATACTGTATTTACTAATATAAGTTCAAGTACGCGCACTTTAAAAGTTTACAATAAAAGTAGCAATAATATTACCATTCCAAATATAAAATTAGGAAGAGGAGAAAATTCTTTTTATAGACTAAATGTTGATGGTATTGCTGGGAAATCATTTGAAAATATTGACATCCTTTCAAAAGATAGTATTTTTATTTTTATAGAGGCAACAATAGATTTCAGTAAAGTATCCAATCCTATTTATACTGATTCAATAGTATTTGATAGTGGAGACAATTTACAAGATATTGATCTGGTTACTCTAGTCCAAGATGCCCATTTTTTATTTCCGCAAAGAGATTCTCAAGGTGTAAAAGAAAAAATTGTTTTAGGTATAGATTCAGAAGGTAAAGAAATTGCAGTTGAAGGATTTTATTTGGATGATGATACGGTTTGGAACAATGATAAACCTTACGTTGTTTATGGATATGTTGGTGTTCCTGAAAATAAATCTTTAACCATCAATAAAGGAGTTCAAGTTCATTTTCATAAGAACTCAGGACTTTTAGTTGATAAAAATGCCTCATTAAAGGTTAATGGTGAATTGAATGAGGAAGTGATTTTTGAAGGAGATCGTTTGGAGCCAGGATTTAGTGAAATTCCGGGCCAATGGGGTGCAATTTGGCTAAGAGCAGGAAGTAAAGATCATGAAATTAATTATGCAATTATTAAAAACAATACTATTGGAATTTTAATGGATTCAATAGGTAGTTTAAGTGAACCTACATTAAAAATTTATAACACTCAAATATATAATACAGCCAGTTTTGGTTTACTTGGTAGAACTGCAAATATTGAAGGTGAAAATATAGTTATTGCCAATAACGGACAGTCTTCTTTGGCCTGTACAATTGGTGGAACTTATAATTTTACACATTCTACGTTTGCTAATTATTGGGCAAATAGTATTAGAGATTTACCTACAGTTTTAATAAATAACTATTTACAATTTTCTGATTCAAATGGAAATGAATCGCTTTTAGGAAGAGATTTGAAAGTTGCAAATTTTACGAATTGTATTATAGATGGAAGTCAGAATATAGAATATTTTCTCGATGAATTTGATGGAAATGAGTTTCAATATAATTTAAAAAACAATTTGTTAAAATTCAATGATATAAACGGAAAATTTACTGATAACCCTTTATTTAATTTTGATGATTTTGACCATTATCAAGATAATATTTTAAACGGAGATCCAAATTTTAAAAATATAGATATCAATCAATATATTATTGGACAAGATTCTGATGCAAAGGCTCAAGCCAATGTAAATTCAGCTTTACAAGTACCATTTGATATTTTAAATGTTAACAG